>CALPPA020000236.1 GCA_943325355.2 Klebsiella pneumoniae
ACTCAAAATCAAAAGCACCTTCAGGCGCAAAATTTCCATCTAAAATTCCTGACTTTTGCTTGCATTTCATTAATCGGTTGAAACTGGCCTCGATTCTTTCTGGTGTTGCATTTTTAAGGATTGCCTGAAGGCCTTCGGCTACATTTTCGGCAAAACACAAAACGTCATTTCCAGCATTGAACGCTTCCCATTCGAGTTGACCTTTGGTTTCATACAATTTGGAAACGCTATGCATATTCAAAGCATCGGAAATCACCAAGCCATCATAACCTAATTGCTTTCGCAAAAGGTTTTCAATTACATTTTTAGATAAAGTTGCAGAAGTGTTTTTTCCTTCGTTCAAAGCGGGAACTGCTAAATGTCCTATCATAATTGAATCGACATTATTTTCTATTCCTTTAATGAAGGGAACCAATTCGTTTTCCATTAACTCTTCAAGAGTTTCTTCGAGAATAGGCAATCCCAAATGCGAATCGACACTGGTGTTTCCGTGTCCAGGGAAATGTTTCAAACAACCCAAAACGCCAACTTTATTTAATCCTCTTAAATATTCTACGGCAAAACGAGCCACTTTTTCTTTGTCTTGACCAAAGGAGCGATACCCAATTACAGGATTGTTGGGATTGTTATTTACGTCTGCCAAAGGTGCTAAATTGTAATGAATTCCAGCCGATTTCAAGTCTAATCCTGTTCGCTTTCCTACTTCGTAAGCCAAGTACTCGTATCGTTCGGGCAATGCGCCAAGCGAAATAGCATAAGGATATTGTGGTGTTTTTTCGACCCGCATTGCTAATCCCCATTCAGCATCTATACTCATCAGCAGTGGAGTAGTGGCACATTTTTGAAAACGAATGACGAGCTCCTTCAGCCGTTCGTAACTATCATCGTTGAACTCCACTTTTTTCTGGGTTTCATAATTGGTGGCAGCACTAGCGCGACTATGGAAAAAGGTCAGACCTCCTATGTTGTACTCTTTGATTAAACGTTCTATTTCTTGAATGTTTTCCTCGGTATCGTTAATGAAAACAGCAGGAAAAAAGAATTGTCCTATTTTTTGTTCTAATGTCATTTAAAAAATTATTAAATTATAAATTTAAAAATTTATTTCTATATTATTTTAACCAAATAAAACAGATAAGGTATCTAGTAAGTGTATTTTTTAAAGTTTTATTTCAACTTATAGGTCTTATATGCTTGATAAAAAAAATACTATTTTATGATTTTTAATCTGTTTTCTTTCCAAAATCGTTTGGGAAAATCAAAAATCTTGATAAAATAATACCCGGAATAGTAGCTAAAAACACCCAAATAAAGAAATTACCATAACCCAAATATTCCTGAATATAACCGCTCAACATTCCTGGAAGCATCATTCCCAAAGCCATAAACCCAGTAGCAATTGAATAATGCGAAGTTTTAGATTCACCATCGGCTAGGTAAATCAAATACATCATAAAGGCGGCAAATCCAAATCCGTAGCCAAATTGTTCTGCAATTACTGTAGCATAAACATAATAAATGGAGGCAGGGTGAAAATGCGAAAGTAATATGAAACCTATAATGGGTAAATGTATGGCTAAAATCATTGGTAGTATCCATTTTCTAAGGCCATCTTTAGATATAGCAATCCCACCCAAAATCCCACCAATGGTGAGTGCTAAAACGCCAAACGTTCCGTAAATTATGCCGACATCTTGAGTGGTTAATCCCATTCCGCCAACTGATTTTTCGTCAATCAAAAAAGGAGTTAGCATTTTTAATAATTGGGATTCACCCAATCTAAACAATAAGATGAACGCTAAAGCTAAACCTATTTGCTTCTTCTGGAAGAACGTTTTAAAAACCGCTCCAAAGCTAACTTTAGGAGTTGAATCCAATTCGTTTTCCTTTGTGTTTGGTTCAACTTTTGGCGTGGTAAAATAATTATAAATCGTAATGGCGGTCATAATAAAACCAACAATGATCATTGTGTAAGACCAAGCCTTAGTTTTGTCGCCATATTGTTGCTCTAAATAACCGGCAATGATTACGATTAATCCATTTCCTGTTAGCAAGGAAAGACGATAAAAGGTGCTTCTGATTCCCAGAAAAAAGGATTGTTGGTCTTTAGTCAAAGCCAACATATAAAAACCATCGCTAGCAACATCATTAGAAGCTGAAGCAAATGCGGCTATCCAAAAAACAGCCAAACTCAACACGAAAAAATTGCTGATAGGAATCGTTAATCCCACGATTAGAAATGCAACTGAAATCACCAATTGCATCGCTAAAAACCATTTTCTTTTGGTTGAATATAAATCAATAAAAGGGCTCCATAACGGTTTTACAACCCAAGGTAAATACAATAAACTGGTATAAATTCCAATGTCTTCATTATTGATTCCTAGGTTTTTATACATAATCACCGAAACTGAAATTATGATAGCATACGGCAAGCCAGAAGCAAAGTTTAAAACGGGTATCCAATACCAAGGATTAGTATTCGTTTTTGAATTATTCATATTAGTTTGGTTTTATTGGGGTATGTAAATGGACAATTTCTGCACTACTTTCATTTCCATAAAAATCAATGAAAGTGAAAGCTACTTTATTTAAATTATTCAATTTTTCTTTTGAAATCTCAATTTTTATAGTCTCATTATTTGCATCAACATATATTTTATCAACGATCTGACTTGGGTCATTACTATCTAATTTTGTTTCATTTTCGGAGCTGTAAACCACAATATATCGAATTTGATTTGATTGTGTTTTTTTGAACGAAAATTGATTTGTATTTCCTTCTTTTTTAAACGAATTTATCAATGGTCTTTCGTTTCCTGTTTTTATTGAACTTGGGACAGGCAAAGGAATTGCTGGATATTTATATTGATTTTCAATTAGTAATTTGGCCACATCTTGGTTTGTATTAACAAAAGATTTGGCACTAAAATAAGCATTTCCTTGAATGTTTGGATAGGTTCTTGTGAGATCGATTTGATTGGGAATTTCGCCAGGAACAAACCATTTTTTATCGGAGTCACTTTTTATCTTATAGCTTCCATTGCCGATGTAAACATTAACGTTTGATGAATTTTCAGCCCACCATTTAATTAATTTTGAATAAGAAGCCGTTTTATGATCGATACTCCAATACAATTGTGGCAACATATAATCGATATATTTTCCTTCCATCCAAGCGATTGGATCTGCATATAAATCATCATAATTTGTTTGACCAGCTTGTGTATCTGAACCCCGAGAATCTACTGATTTATTGCGCCAAACTCCAAAAGGGCTAATGCCAAATTGCACCCAGGGTTTGACACTTTTTATCAAAGAATAAATGTCTTTTACGAAAGTATTTACATTGTTACGTCTCCAATCTTGAATTGTTAAATTTTTACCATATTTTTTATAAGAAACTGCATCATTAAATTCCTTTCCACTTACTCTGTAAGGATAAAAATAATCATCAAAGTGAATCGCATCAATATCATAATTTCTCACAACTTCTTCAATAACAGACTTTAAATGACTTTGCACTTCGGGTAAACCAGGATTGTAGTAATACTTTTCTTTGCCAGTTTCACCGTATTTTATCATCCAATCTCGATGTTTGAAAAAATCGTGTTCCCTACTAAGAATATCCGTTTTTGTATCGAAAGTAGCTCGATACGGATTGAGCCAAGCGTGAAACTCGAAACCTCTGGTATGTGCTTCTGCAATCATCCAAGCCAATGGATCATAATATGGTTTTGGTCCTTGCCCTTCTTTTCCGGTTACAAAACGAGACCAAGGTGCTAGCTGTGACGGATAAAAAGCATCCCCAACGCTACGAATTTGTACAATTACGGCATTGTAATTTAGTTTTTTATACGTG
>CALPPA020000237.1 GCA_943325355.2 Klebsiella pneumoniae
AACTGATAATACATTTGTTCGTTTGCACCACTTGTTTCATATTAATGTCAGTAGTAGTAACGGTTACGAATGGTTGATCTTTGTAAAAAGCTTCGTATTTGGCAACTACATCTTCCAAACTTTCTTCTATTGTTGTGTAAAGCGTGGCAAAAATTCCTCTGGGGAAATCCCCTCTGTTGGGAACAAAAATCAATTCGTTTCTATAGTCGGATTGCAATAGGTTTACGCTTTGGTTTATTTCGCCTAAATGCTGGTGATTGAAAGCTTTGTAATGCGACATATTGTTGTTTCTCCAACTGAAATGTGTCGTTTCCGAAGGGGTAACTCCCGCTCCTGTACTTCCCGTTGTGGCGTTGATATGCACGTCTTCCTTCAATAATCCGTTGTATGCCAATGGCAATAATGCCAATTGAATGGCTGTTGCAAAACAACCCGGATTGGCAATATATTGTGTGCTTTTGATGTCAGTTTTGTTCAATTCTGGCAAACCGTAAACAAAAGATTTTCCGTTAAAGTCTACATCTTTTGTCAACCTGAAATCATTTCCTAAATCGATTATTTTGGTTGTATTAGAAAACTGATTTCCCTCCAAAAAGGATATTGATTTTCCGTGTCCTAAACATAAGAAAACAACATCAACGTTTGGATTTATGGTGTTGGTAAAATTCATTTCGATATCGCCCAACAAATCGTGGTGTGCTATAGAAAGTGGTTTTCCCGCATTGGTTGTACTGTAAACGAAATTTAATTTAGCGTTGGGGTGAAACATCAATATTCTGATGAGTTCCCCAGCCGTGTAACCGGAACCGCCAATTATTCCAATATTAATCATAATCCAAATGATTTACTGATGAAAATATGTTTTGCGCATTCCCCAAAATTTTGATAAATCCTTTGGCATCGTCTGAAGTCCAAGCATTGTTCATTTCGCCATATTGTCCAAAACCAGTATTCATCAAATCATTATCCGATTCGATTCCATCCAATGAAAAATGATACGGTTTCAAAGAAACGGTTACTTTTCCGTTTACAGTTTCTTGAGTTGATTCCAAGAAAGTTTCGATGTTTCTCATAACAGGATCCAAAAATTGACCCTCGTGAAACAACATTCCGTACCAGTTTCCCAGCTGTTCTTTCCAATATTGTTGCCATTTTCCAAGAGTGTGTTTCTCTAATAAATGGTGCGCTTTGATGATGATTAAAGGAGCGGCAGCTTCAAAACCAACTCTTCCTTTGATTCCGATAATGGTATCTCCAACGTGAATGTCTCTACCAATTGCATAAGCATTTGCCAATTTTTCCAGCACTACAATATTATTGGAAGGTTTGTCTTTTTTACCGTTTACAGCAACTAATTCGCCTTTAAAGAATTCTAAAGTTACTTTTTCTTCGCCTTCTTTTGTCAATTGCGATGGATAGGCTTCATTTGGTAAAGGCAATTTTGCTGTCAAGGTTTCTTTTCCTCCAATACTGGTTCCCCAAAGTCCTTTGTTGATAGAATATTGTGCTTTTTCCCAAGAATAATGGACGCCATTTTTAGCTAAATAATCTACTTCTTCTTGACGAGATAATTTCAAATCACGAATAGGAGTGATGATTTCAATTTCTGGAGCGATGGTTTGGAAAATCAAATCAAAACGAATTTGGTCGTTTCCAGCACCAGTACTTCCGTGGGCGATGGCATTGGCACCAACAGATTTGGCATATTTAATTGCTTCAATCGCCTGAAAAACTCTTTCGGCACTCACAGACAATGGATAGGTGTTGTTTTTTAATACATTTCCATAAATCAAATATTTAATAGCTTTATCATAATATTTATCTAAAATGGAAAGGTTGACGTGTTTGGCACTTCCTAATTCATAAGCTCTTTCTTCTATGGCTTGCAATTCGGCATCATCAAATCCTCCTGTATTTATTAATACGGTATGAACTTCGTATCCTTTTTCGTTTTTCAAATATTTTAGACAATACGAGGTGTCTAATCCTCCGCTGTATGCTAATACTACTTTTTTCATTGTGTTTGTTTTTTACTCATTCCAAATCTCTTTAAAAGATGGAAATTGGAAGATTATTTTTTTAAAAATAGAGTTTGTTTTATTTCTTTTAACCTGTTCCAAATCCGCACGTTAAACGGATGTTTTGGTGGGTCTTTGGGTTTTTCGGCCGGGTCGTAAAGCATTCCTGTACAAAGACACATTTTATTGTCCTTACTTTTTAATATTTCGTAATTGGTGCATGTTTGACATCCTTTCCAAAAGCTTGGATCTGTCGTTAATTCAGAGAAAGGTACCGGTTTATAGCCCAAATCCGAATTAATTTTCATTACTGCTAGTCCAGTTGTAATTCCAAACACTTTTGCATCAGGATATTTCTTTAAGGAATAATCAAAAACGAATGATTTAATTTTTTTGGCCAAGCCTAAATTTCTATAATCAGGATGCACTATTAGACCGGAATGCGCTACAAACTTGCCGTGTTGCCAACTTTCGATATAGCAAAAACCGGCAAATTTTCCATTATCCAATGCAATTACGGCATCCTTATGCTCCATCTTTTTTTGGATATAAGCAGGCGTTCTTTTCGCGATTCCAGTTCCCCTTAACTGTGCAGACAGTTCAATGGTATCGCATATTTCTCGTGAATACTTATAATGTTCTTCGTTTGTTATTACAATTGATATTTTCATTTCAAGAGTTGAAGTTTTGTTTAAAAAATAAAATAGTAGGTAAAATAGAGAAATTATTCTGATCAAAATTTATTTTAAAATAATTGCTACTAGGAATTCTCCAACGAAACAAAGAGTAAAATAATAATTTAAAAAGAATAGTATTTTCAGGATATAATAATCCAAATGGTAAAAAAAATGATTTCAAAATGATAAAATTGGAAAATGAATAAAAATAAAAAAACACTTTTTGGAAACTATAATTATAGTATCCGTACTTCGGGAGAAGTCGTAGGTCTGTTTTTCCGTGAAAAAGAAGTTATATGTAAACTCGTTTTATTCATTACCGCAAATGTACACTTATTTTATTGAAAAAATAGGTGTTTTATTATTTTGTAACAAAATTAAAATTAAATGTTGATTTTTTATTTTCTTACAAAAGGCGGAAGAAGCTTGCTCGAAACCTCTCCAAATCCTATTCGCACACCATCATTTTTACAAAATCCTTTCATTGTTACAGTATCTCCATCATTAATAAATTTACGTTCTGTTCCATCATTAAGTTTTATAGGATTTTTTCCTCCCCAAGTTAATTCTAACATCGAACCATAACTATCAGGGTTAGGGCCAGAAACGGTTCCAGAGCCCATCATATCTCCTGAATTTACACGACAACCGTTTGATGTGTGATGTGCTAATTGCTGACTCATAGACCAATACATATATTTAAAATTTGTTTTAGAGACTATAGTTTCAGTCTTATTTTCTGGTTGAATAGCTACTTCTAAATTAATGTCAAAATTGTTCTTACCTTTTAATTGTAAATAGGGAAATGGGACAGGATCTTGTTTAGGGCCTTTGGTTCTAAAAGGTTCAAGAGCATCTATTGTAATAATCCATGGCGAAATAGATGTGGCAAAGTTTTTTGCCAAAAAGGGACCAAGGGGAACGTATTCCCATTTTTGAATATCACGCGCACTCCAATCATTCATCAAAACCATTCCGAAAATATAATCTTCGGCTTCATTTATAGGTATGTTTTCTCCCATAATATTTGCATCTGTGGTGATAAATGCAATTTCTAATTCAAAATCTACCATTCGTGAAGGTCCAAAAACAGGAGTTGTTTCTCCATTAGGCAATGTTTGTCCCATAGGTCTATTTACTGGAAACCCTGATGGAATAATGGT
>CALPPA020000238.1 GCA_943325355.2 Klebsiella pneumoniae
ATGTGGACCGATGTTTCAAATCTGGCGCAATGGATTTCGATGATTTATTATTGAAGACCAATGAATTGTTAACTCGTTTTCCGGAAGTTTTGGCGAAATACCAAAATCGTTTCCGTTATATTTTGGTTGATGAGTACCAAGATACCAACCATTCTCAGTATTTAATTGTTCGAGCACTGTCGGATAAATTTCAAAATATATGTGTAGTTGGAGATGATGCTCAAAGTATTTACGCCTTTCGAGGTGCCAATATCAATAACATTCTGAATTTCCAAAAGGATTATGAAGGTGTGAAAACCTTTCGATTGGAACAAAATTACCGTTCTACCAAGAATATAGTGGAAGCGGCAAATTCTATCATCGAAAAAAACAAGACTAAACTCGACAAAATAGTTTGGACAGCCAATACGGATGGTGCCAAAATAAAAGTGCATCGCAGTATGACTGATGCCGAAGAAGGGCGTTTTGTAGCCAGCACGATTTTCGAACAAAAGATGCAGTACCAAATGAAAAATGGTGAATTTGCCATTTTGTATCGCACCAATGCGCAATCCCGAGCAATGGAAGATGCGCTGCGAAAACGAGATATCCCGTATCGAATTTATGGTGGTTTGTCTTTTTACCAAAGAAAAGAAATCAAAGATGTATTGTGCTATTTGCGATTAGTTATCAATCCAAAAGACGAAGAAGCATTGGTCCGAGTTATCAATTATCCACATAGAGGAATTGGAGATACAACGGTCGAAAAATTGACTGTTGCGGCTAATTATTACAAGCGTTCCATTTTTGAAGTAATGCAGAATATTGATAAAATTGACTTGAAATTGAACTCGGGAACCAAGCAAAAACTGCAGGATTTTGTAACGATGATTCAGAGTTTTCAAGTAATCAACGAAAATCAAGATGCTTTTTTTATAACGGATCACGTTGCTAAGAAAACAGGATTGGTTCAAGAATTAAAGAAAGATGCGACTCCAGAAGGAATGGCAAAAATCCAAAATATTGAGGAATTATTGAACGGAATCAAGGATTTTACCGAAGGTCAAAGAGAAATTGATGGTGCTCGAGGTGCCTTGTCCGAATTTATGGAGGATGTAGCACTGGCAACTGATTTGGATAAAGACACTTCCGACGAAGATAGAGTTGCATTGATGACGATACATTTGGCGAAAGGATTGGAGTTTCCTTATGTTTTTGTCGTGGGAATGGAAGAAGATTTATTTCCAAGCGCAATGTCTATGAGTACCCGAAGCGAATTGGAAGAAGAACGCCGTTTGTTTTACGTAGCTTTGACCAGAGCAGAACATCAAGCTTATTTGACTTACGCGCAATCTCGCTATCGTTGGGGAAAACTCACTGACAGTGAACCTTCTCGTTTTATCGAAGAAATTAATGGTCAATATCTCGAATATCTTACTCCAGAAGAAAATAATTATCGTTATAAACCAATGATTGACAGTGATATTTTTGGGGATATTGATAAATCTAAATTGCGGTTGGCGAAACCAGCTAATGGAACACCACCAAAAAAACAGGGTGAAGAATCAACATTTTCGGTCAGAAAACTAAAACCAGTTTCGAGTAATTCTTCGTCAGGAGGAGCTAATTTATTTGATAATAAGTTAGTTACAGGAAATATTGTGATGCACGAGCGTTTTGGTAAAGGCGAAGTGTTAAACTTGGAAGGAGCTGGCGCAGATAAAAAAGCCGAAATCAAATTTGAAGTGGGCGGCATCAAGAAATTGTTGTTACGATTTGCGAAATTGGACGTGATTGGGTAGTAAAATTTGTATCGAGTATTTAAAGTTCTTCCACGTCTGTTCGAGTGATTTTTAAAGCTAGATAAATGTTGAAGAAATTAAAAAAAATACAATGCTTTAAAAATTGTATCGAGAACTGGCTTGAACGGATAATTGACATTAAAAAGGAAAATATGAAACAGTCTTATGTATATATTTTAAAATGTTCTGACAATTCATATTATACTGGAGTTACAAGTATTTAACTCAAAGACTTTTTCATCACGATTCTGGTTTCTATCCTGAATGTTACACTGCAAACAAAAGCCCCGTCGAATTAGTTTATTATTGTGAATTCACAGATATTAACTTTGCAATAGATACTGAGAAAAAAATTAAAAAATGGTCAAGGGCAAAAAAGGAAGCATTAATCAATGAAGAGTATGACAAACTTCCTAATTTAGCAAAGAAAAAGTTTTAAGATGTTCGATGTTAGATTTTAAAATCTTCTCGATACAATTTTTTTATAGTAAGCTGTCGCATTACTATTAAAAATCACTCGAAGAGACGGAATAAACAACAAACTTTAAACTAAAACATATGGCACAATTCATAAAAATATACGAAGACAAACCCAGCGAAGATGCTATTGCCAAAGTCGTCAAGGTTTTAAAAGACGGTGGTTTGGTGATTTATCCAACAGATACCGTTTATGGTTTAGGTTGTGACATTACAAATACTAAGGCTTTGGAACGCATTGCTAGAATAAAAGGAGTGAAGTTGGAAAAAGCCAATTTCTCCTTTATTTGTTATGATTTGAGCAATCTTTCTGATTATGTGAAGCAAATTGATACATCCACTTTTAAGATTTTAAAAAGAGCTTTGCCAGGTCCTTACACTTTTATTTTACCAGGAAATAACAATTTACCCAAAGAATTCAAAAAGAAAACCACGGTTGGGATTCGTATTCCAGATAATTCAATAGTATTAGAAATCGTTCGGCAATTAGGTAATCCAGTAGTTTCTACTTCCATTTATGATGAAGATGAAGTAATAGAATATACTACTGATCCCGAACTAATTTTCGAGAAATGGCAAAACCTAGTCGATATGGTTATTGATGGCGGTTATGGAGATAATATAGGTTCAACTATTATTGACCTGTCTGGCGATGAACCTATCATCGTGAGAGAAGGCAAGGGGAGTTTAGATATTCTTTAAGAAAGTGTTCAATATTCAGAAAATTAGTATTCAGTTATGACCACAAAAAAACGTCCCGATAAATCGGGACGCTTACTATTTCTGAAAACTACAATTATCTTATTTAGCTTGTTTTTTCATTTCTTTTTCTACCATTTCATAGAATTGGTCGATTTTTGGTAACACAACAATACGAGTTCTTCTGTTTTTTGCTCTGTTCTCTGGAGTGTCATTTGCCACAAGTGGAGTATAAGAACTTCTTCCTGCTGCAATCAATTGAGCTGGATTTACTCCTAAATCACCAGCTAAAACGCGAATGATAGATGTAGAACGTTTAACACTTAAATCCCAATTATCTAGTAAAACTCCACTACCTTTAAAAGGAACATCATCTGTATTACCTTCAACCATACATTCAAAATCTGGTTTGTCATTAACTACTTTTGCCACTTTAGCCAAAACTGATTTTGCTTTATCAGTTACATCATAACTACCACTTTTGAAAAGTAATTTATCAGCTATTTGAATAAATACAACTCCTTTTTCTACATTGATTTCAATATCTGGATCAGTAATTCCAACTGAAGCTTTCAAACTTGTAACTACAGCAAGAGTAACACTATCTTTTTTAGTTAAAGCATCTTGCATTCTACTGATTTTCAAATCTTTTTCTTTGATAGATTCTAAAGCTTTTTCGATATTTTCAGCACCTTTTGCAGTTAAAACTGTCATATCTTTTGAAGTACTAATTAAATTTTGGTTTTGGTCTTTTAGAGCATTAGCCGTAGCATTTAATGCCGCTTTTTCTTCTAAACAAGAATTTAATTTCACAGTACATGTGTTTAATAAATCTTGAGTTTCTTTGTTTTTAGCTTCTAAAGCTGCATATTGTTTCTTAGATACACAAG
>CALPPA020000239.1 GCA_943325355.2 Klebsiella pneumoniae
ACGCTTCTGATTATGGATTGACTGTTTCATCATTTGACAAGGATTTCCCAGCTGTGGTGCAAAGAAGCAGAAATGTTGCTAACGGAATGAGCAAAGGAGTTAATTTCCTGATGAAAAAAAACAAAATTGACGTTATTGATGGTTTTGGAAAATTAAAACCAGGTAAAAAATTAGATGTTACTGCCGCTGACGGAAAAGTTACTGAATATTCTGCCGACCATATCATCATTGCCACGGGTGCTCGTTCACGTGAATTGCCAAACTTACTACAAGACGGCGTAAAAGTTATTGGATACAGACAAGCAATGACTTTGCCAACACAACCAAAATCAATGATTATTGTTGGTTCTGGAGCCATTGGAGTTGAATTTGCCCATTTCTATAATTCAATGGGAACAGAAGTAACAATCGTAGAATTTATGCCAAATGTTGTCCCTGTTGAAGACGAAGACATCTCAAAACAATTTGAAAAATCTTTGAAAAAAGCGGGAATCAAGATTATGACTAATTCTTCAGTAGAAAGAATTGACACATCTGGAAAAGGAGTTAAAGCATTCGTTAAAACTGCCAAAGGAGAAGAAACTCTAGAAGCAGATATTTTACTTTCGGCTGTTGGAATCAAAACCAACATCGAAAATATCGGATTAGAAGAAGTAGGAATAGCCGTTGATAAAGATAAAATCTTGGTAAACCCTTACAATCAAACCAACATTCCAGGATATTACGCCATTGGAGATGTAACTCCAGGTCAGGCATTAGCGCACGTTGCCTCTGCAGAAGGCATTAATTGTGTGGAAAAAATTGCAGGATTACACGTTGATCCTATTGATTACGGAAACGTTCCGGGTTGTACTTATGCAACGCCTGAAATAGCTTCTGTAGGTATGACCGAAAAACAAGCTAGAGAAAAAGGATACGAATTGAAAATTGGAAAATTCCCATTCTCGGCTTCTGGAAAAGCACAAGCTTCTGGAACTTCTGATGGTTTTGTAAAAGTAATTTTTGATGCCAAATACGGCGAATGGCTAGGTTGTCATATGATTGGTGCTGGTGTTCCGGATATGATTGCCGAAGCGGTTGTAGCTCGAAAACTAGAAACTACAGGACACGAAATTCTTAAATCGATTCACCCTCACCCAACAATGAGCGAAGCCGTGATGGAAGCTGTTGCAGATGCTTATGGCGAAGTGATTCATTTATAGGTTTGAAGTTAGAGATACGAGGTGCGAAGTATAAAAAAACCGATTTGAAAATTTCAAATCGGTTTTTTTTGTTAATAAATATTCCATCCCTTAAGTTAATTGAAAACCAATTATTTATACATTTAATGTATGGAATTACTATTTAATTTAAAATATGATCAATTATGAAAAAAATGGAAACAATCAAAGTAGTTTTAGTTGCCCTAATTTTGGTATCTTTCAGTTGCAAAAAAGCGGAAGATTCAGCTTCTGCAGAAGTTAAAGTTGCAGTTGATTTAGTAGAAGCTAAGGACGCAATAGAAACTGCTGGTGAAACATTTGTTATGGCTATGAACAAAGGCGACTCCATCACATTGGCAAATTGTTATACAACAGATGCAAAAATGATGGGGCCTAACGCGAAATCTGTAATTGGAAGAACTGCAATCCGAAAAGTATTCAGTGATTGGATAAAAAGCGGGATGCCTACATTCACAATGAAAACTATAGAAATATGGGGTAACGAAGAAATGATGGCAGCGGAAGAAGAATGGGCTTTTTCGGATAAAGACGGGAAAATACTGGATTTTGGAAAATCAATCGAACTTTTCAAAATGGAAAACGGAAAATGGAGGATGTATCGTGATTGCTATAATTCAGATATGCCGATTCCAAAATAAAGCTATTTTTCATCAGAATTAAAATCCGTTTTGCCTATACAAAGCGGGTTTTTTTATTGAAACTATTAAGCCTATTTCCTTGAATTTTATTTATGCTTTTAAAACTTTGATTTAAAATTATTCTTTATATTTGTTGGTTCGAGGTTTGACAACTTCAAGCTTAATTAAAATTGTGATATGCAAAACATTCCTAGTGTAGACTTACGTGATTTCCTTTCGGATGACCCGAAACGTAAACAAAAATTTGTAAATGAAATCGGAAGTGCTTTTGAAGAAATTGGCTTTGTGGCTTTAAAAGGGCATTTTTTAGACGACCAATTAGTCGATGAATTGTATGGCGAAATAAGAAACTTTTTCGCTTTACCATTAGAAACAAAACACGGTTATGAAATTCCAGGAATTGGAGGACAAAGAGGCTATGTTTCTTTTGGAAAAGAACACGCCAAAGGTAGAAAAGAAGGAGATTTAAAAGAGTTTTGGCACTTTGGACAATATGTAGACAAAGACTCAAAATATGCTTCAGAATATCCAGATAATGTAGAAGTAAAAGAATTACCTCGTTTCAATATTGTAGGGAAAGAAGCTTACCAAATGCTGGAGAAAACAGGTGTTTATGTATTGAGAGCTTTGGCTTTGCACCTTGGTTTAGACGAATTCTATTTTGATGAATATGCAAAAGAAGGCAACTCTATTCTGAGACCTATTCATTATCCACCCATTACTTCAGAACCAGAAAATGCTATTCGAGCTGCAGCTCACGGAGACATCAATTTGATTACGCTTTTGATGGGCGCACAAGGTCGCGGTTTGCAAGTTCAAACTCACGATGGAAATTGGATTGATGCCATCGCCGAACCAGATGAATTGGTAATTAATGTGGGAGATATGTTATCACGTCATACCAACAATAAATTGAAATCAACTATTCATCAAGTGGTCAATCCTCCCAGAGAATTATGGGGAACTTCTCGTTTTTCTATTCCATTCTTTATGCATCCTGTGAGCGATATGAAATTAGATTGTTTAGAAAATTGTGTCGATTCAGAAAACCCAATGAAATTTGAACCAATTACCGCTGGAGAATACTTATACGAAAGATTGGTAGATTTGGGATTAATTAAAAAATAATTTATAACTTTATAAGATAAGAAAGACATTGAGTTACCTTGATGTCTTTTTAATTTTTTATATTTTAAATATGGACTTACAAGAGCAATTAAAAAATTTATTTCCTGACCATATTGAATCGGAACCCGAAGAAGTTCAAGAAGAAGATCACGTGCTTTTTATTCAAAAAGAACCTATGATCTGCAAATTCGAAAAGCGGAAAGGAAAAGCTACCACCATAATTGAAGGCTACGAAGGAACGGACGAAGATTTTAAAATCTTGGCCAAAGAAATAAAAACTAAATTGAGTGTTGGAGGAACTTTCAAAGACGATTCCATAATTATTCAAGGAGATTACCGCGATAAAATTATGCAAATACTCAAAGAAAAAGGCTTTAAAGTAAAACGAGTTGGAGGATAGAACTAGAGTGTTCAGTATTCAGCTTTTAGTGTTCAGTTGAACAACATTTAACCTTTAAACCCTTAAACTAATGTCACCCTGAGCGCAGTCGAAGGGTTAAATAAGTTAGCAGTTTTCAGTTACAGTTTTCAGTATTAAAATTGAATTTTTCAAAAAATATAACCTTAAAAAAAACACTTTGCGCCTTCGTGCCTTTGTGGCAAAAAAAACAAACAATGATAAAATCATCAGAATTGATACTCAATCCAGACGGAAGTGTGTATCATTTGAACTTATTGCCAGAACATATTGCTAACGACATTATCTTCGTTGGGGATCAAAATAGAGTTGAAAAAATAACTCAGTTTTTTGACAGTATTGAATTTTCAACTCAAAAAAGAGAATTTAAAACCCATACAGGTATCTTAAACGGGAAAAGAATATCCGTAATTTCAACTGGAATAGGCCCTGATAA
>CALPPA020000240.1 GCA_943325355.2 Klebsiella pneumoniae
AAACGCTTTTCCAGTTTGTGCAATTCCAAAAGGAATTTTCATTCGACCAGATTTTTGAACGTTCAAGAAATTAACAAAAATACCTTGAGCCGTTTCGGGACGCAAATATAAATCCATCGCTGTATCTGCAGAAGCGCCTAGTTTTGTGCCAAACATCAAGTTAAATTGACGTACTTCGGTCCAGTTTCTAGAGCCTGTTTCAGGATCAGCAATTTCAAGTTCTTCGATTAATGCTTTTACATCTTCTAAATCGCCGTTTCCTAAAGAACGGCCCATTCTTTCGAGAATTTCTCTTTCTTTGGCTAGATATTCAACAACTCTTGTGTTAGTTGTAATAAATTCTTGTTCATTGAAAGCATCTCCAAAACGTGCTTTGGCTTTTTCAATTTCTTTTTTGGCTTTCAGGTTTAATTTTTCGGCATAATCCTCAATTAAAACATCGGCTCTATATCTTTTTTTGGAATCTTTGTTGTCAATTAACGGGTCGTTGAAAGCATCGACGTGACCGGAAGCTTTCCAAGTCGTAGGATGCATTAATATCGCAGCGTCTAGCCCAACGATGTTATCGTTCATTTGAACCATCGATTTCCACCAATATTCGCGTATGTTCTTTTTTAATTCTACTCCGTTTTGTGCATAATCATACACTGCACTTAAACCATCGTATATTTCGCTTGACGGAAAAATAAATCCGTATTCCTTTGCGTGCGAAACTACATTCTTAAATAAATCTTCTTGTTTTGCCATAGTGGTGCAAAAATATAAAAAGTGAACTTAAAAAAAGAAACATTTATGAAGTTTGAAGCTTTGATTTAGCTATTTTTATCAATAAAATGACATTTTATGTTCAAAAACATTATCAATCTATTTTTCCCTCCCGTTTGTGCAGGTTGTCATTCCTTTTTATTATCCAATGAAAATGTGATTTGCACGCTTTGTCGGCACAACATTCCGCTGACCAATCATCATTTGAATCCTCAAAACGAATCTTTCACGAAGTTTTATGGAAGAATTCCCGTTGAACACTCATCCGCATTGTTGTATTTTCATAAAAAAGGAATTGTTCAGGAATTGATTCACAACCTGAAATACAAAGGACAGGAAGAAATTGGTACTGTTTTAGGCGAATGGTACGCTGATGACTTGAAAAATTCAGAAATACTTCAATCCGTAGATGAAATTATTCCTGTGCCTTTGCATAGAAGAAAGCTCAGAGAAAGAGGTTACAATCAGGTGACTAATTTTGGATTAGCATTGTCAAAAAATTTGAATATTCCATATAAACCAAGTCTATTAGTTCGAAATATTTACTCAAAAACCCAATCCAAGAAAACCTTATTAAGCAGAAGCGATGGAATTGACACTATTTTTGATGTTGTTTTTACCGAAAAAGACCATAACAAACATTTCTTGTTGATTGATGACGTGATTACGACTGGCTCGACATTAGAAGCTTGTTCGCACGCATTATTGAAAATCCCCGGAGCAAAGATTAGTATTGTTTGTATGGCGATGGCGCATTCTTGAATTTTTATTTTTGACCAACATACGTCCTGAAATACCCGCATTCATTGATTACTTCTTGATAATATTTGGTTTGTGAGTAGTCTTTTTTTAATGTTTTAAATCCATCCCAAGCGAGAAAATTAATTTTATCATCACTAATTTCCCACAAACTATTAACTAATTTGTATTTTGCATTATAATATTCGTTTCTCTCACATTTGGAGATCATATAGAAACATTTTGCTTTCTGCTCGTTGGTTATTGCAGCGACCAATGCTTTTTGATAGTACATTTTTGCTAGAGAACAATTGGTAATCATACTTCTAATTTTATCCCTAAAATCATAAGGACTATACCCATATCCAGCAATATTTGTTTCGTGAAATAGTCTAGCATTCCCAAAATGAGTGATGTTGTAAAACGCATTTCCAAGCAATAGTGAATTGGTGTACACTTCATCTCCTTTGGCAATATTGTCTTGCATTGTTTTTATGGTATTCAAGAAATCGATTTGCAAATATTTCTTTTTTTGATAAGCCACGTGATCGCAATCGTGACAATCTTTAATACTGCCGTTGAATGGATTTCCGCTGAATTTTGTTTCTTGAAATTTATTTGTTTTTTGCATAAAATCAATAGCTTCTGGAATTTTATTAGCAAATGTGGCTATTACGGCTTGATAATTATTGATGTCGTCAAGTGTCACATCATAAACACTGACTCCTATTTTCTCAATTTCAGTTTTATTGTTTTTAGACAAAAAAACCTTCATCGCTTGCAAATTCTTTTCATTGTCATAAAAGTTATTGTCTCTGTCAAACAGCTCCGCCATTACATCATTATTTTGAGATTTGTATAATGCAGATAGGTATTTTTTACTCCAAACAGTCGCATTTTGATATCGAAAGTTTGAAACTTGATATTTCGTTTTTTCAAAATACAACCAATTCAAATCTTTTAGAATTGTTTTTTCATTATTGGAATCTATCTTCTCTATTTTGCTCAAATTATTTACAAGTCGAAGTAGACGAACTTGAATGATTGCCAATGATGTTTGGGGCATTTTGCTTTCGGCTTTGTCAAAATGCTTATCTGCTTGTGCATAATTACCGTTTAAAGTTTCCAAATAACCCGCAGCTACATTCCACAAATAAGGTTTTGCCGTTTTGTCCGATTGTGCAATTTTGACAACCAAATCGATAGTTGATTTATGGATGCTATCTTTAATTCTTTTTTTGGTTTCGATAACTGATTTTTCTTTGAAAGAATTGTCAATTTTAGTTTCTTGTTTGTTAATTAATCGGGTCAACAAATAATCTAAATGTTCACTTTTAGAATCTAAACTATAAATTTCGCCAATGGCTTTTTCTTCATCACCATAATAGCCTTGAATAGCCCAAAGCGCAGCTTTTTCTTGATTGGATTTGGCTAAATTCAAAGATTCTTTCCAATCCTTTTCTTCTTTTGGATGAAAACAATAGGCAGAAACTACTCGCATTGCCGGACATTTGTCAAAAACCTGACTGTAATGAAAATTAGATTTGGCATATTGTTTTTGTTGGTATTCCATTCCAGCAATGTAAGCCAACGCGCGATAATAAAGCGTGTTTTTTGGTACAGTGTTTTCGGTTTTTTGAAAAAAAGTTATGGCGCTTTGGCAGTCTCCACTATAAAAATATGCCTTTACAGTTTGAAACCAATAGCGGTTTTTCAAAAATGTATCTGAAACCGTGTTGTATCTATTTTCGATAGTTTTTATTATTTTAATATCATTAAATGTTTTCCGTGCAACGGGTTCGTACGACCAAGTATTCTCATTGCTAACCGAAACAGTTTCAACTTGTTTTGAAAGGGATAAAAAGGTAAAAAAACTACTTACTCGACGATCACTTAAGTCAATTGTTTTAGACCATTTATTGGAAACCGCATTTTTTTTCTGAGTTTTATAATAGTCTTGTATTTTCTGAATATCGGTTGCGCTGGAGTCAATAAGAAAGAATTTTACGCTATTAGTATCCATTTTCCCTTTCAGAAAAGTAGACCAATCCTGAACAATTTCGTCATTAAATCTTGAATTATACTGTGTGTCAAAAACTGTATAAAAGAAACATTCTGATAAAAACAATGGTGTATAGGATTTGTCAACAAAAGTTTCTGGAGCAAAATTAGAATCGAATGCCCAACCCCAATCTCCGTCCGCACAAGCATAAATTACGCCATATACAAAAAGTAAAACGGCACTAAAAGCGAGCAATAACTTGCTCAAAAAGGTTTTTTTCATAGTTCTTTAAATTGAATTCATCTAAATCGTAAAAAATAATTTCAGC
>CALPPA020000241.1 GCA_943325355.2 Klebsiella pneumoniae
AAAACAACCAAATTATAGATGATTTTCTTTGCTTTTTGGGAAAGCCCAGTCAGCATTCCAACGATTAACAAAAATAGGGCATGATACATTTGATATTTTACACCTGTTTCGAATGTAGAAAGCTCTTCTATGGACAACATTTTTTTTAAGGCGTGCGCTCCAAATGCTCCCAAAATGATAGCAATCAGTCCAAAAATTGCTCCTGTAGAAATTATTTTTTTGTCCATTTTTTTATTTTTTTACTATGCAAAAGTATCTCTTTCTAATCAAATTAGAAATATTTTAACCTTACTTTTTGGAATCCTTTTTGTTTTAAATCAATTTCTATTTGTTACAAATACAACATTTATATATATTTGTGTTATATTTATGTAATTATGAGGACGATTTTAATCATTGGAGCAGGAAGATCGGCTTCGTCGCTAATTCAATATCTTTTAAATAAGTCAGATGATGAGAATCTACATCTTATTATTGGCGATTTATCATTGACTGCAGCGCAAAACAAAACGAATGATCATCCCAATGCAACCGCGATAGCTTTAGATGTTTTTAATGCAACTCAAAGAAGTGAAGCGATTCAAAAAGCAGATATTGTCATTTCTATGTTGCCAGCGCATCTTCATATTGAAGTAGCTCGAGATTGTATTACGTACAAAAAACATATGGTAACTGCATCTTATATTAGTGATGCGATGCAAGAATTGGATGTTTTGGCAAAAGAAAACAATTTGATTTTTATGAATGAAATTGGGCTTGATCCTGGCATTGATCATATGAGTGCGATGAAAGTGATTGATGAAATCAAAGCAAAAGGAGGGAAAATGCTTTTGTTTGAATCCTTCTGTGGCGGATTAGTTGCTCCAGAATCGGATACCAATTTGTGGAATTATAAATTTACTTGGGCTCCCAGAAATGTGGTTCTTGCCGGTCAAGGTGGAGCGGCAAAATTTCTTCAGGAAGGGACTTATAAATATATTCCGTATTGCAATTTATTTCGTAGAACCGAGTTTCTTGAAGTGGAAGGTTACGGAAAATTTGAAGCCTATTCCAATAGGGATTCATTGAAATATTTGGATGTTTATGGTTTAGAAAACATCCTTACTTTATACAGAGGAACCATTCGCAGAGTGGGTTTTTCTAAGGCCTGGAATATGTTTGTACAACTCGGAATGACCGATGACAGCTATGTTATGGAAGATTCCGAGAATATGAGTTATAGACAATTCGTGAATTCTTTCTTGCCGTATCATCCAACGGATTCTGTCGAAATCAAGATGCGTTTGATTTTGAAAATCGACCAAGATGATATTATGTGGGACAAACTCTTGGAGTTAGATTTATTCAATAGGAACAAAAAAGTAGGTTTGAAAAACGCCACACCAGCTCAAATTCTCGAAAAAATCTTGAGCGATAGTTGGACATTGCAACCTAAAGACAAAGATATGATAGTGATGTATCATAAATTTGGCTATGAATTAGATGGCAAAAAACAGCAAATTGATTCCAAAATGGTTTGCCTTGGCGAAGACCAAACGTATACTGCTATGGCAAAAACCGTTGGATTACCTGTTGCGATGGCATCATTGTTAATATTGAACGGTAAGATAAAAACTCCTGGAGTTCAACTCCCAATTCGGGAAGAAGTGTATTTGCCTATTTTAAAAGAATTAGAAGAATATGGTGTTATTTTCAAAGAGGAAGCGGTTCCTTATTTGGGTTATAATCCTGATAAATAATCCTGATAGTTTTAGTTTTTAACAATAAATCCACTTCGAAAGAGCGGATTTATTGTTTTTATATTCAAAACTATTTCGACATCTCCACAAAATACTTGTAAAACAACGGAATAGTCTCTATTCCTTTCAAGTAATTAAAAATCCCGAAATGTTCGTTTGGCGAGTGAATAGCATCGCTGTCTAATCCAAATCCCATAAGAATAGTTTTGCTTTTGAGTTCTTTTTCGAACAATGCAACTATTGGAATACTTCCTCCGGAACGCACTGGAATTGCAGGAACTTCAAAGGTTTCTGTGTAGGCTTTATTAGCGGCTTTGTAACCAATGCTGTCCGTTGGGGTTACATAACCTTGTCCGCCGTGATGCGGTTTTACTTTTACTTCTACTCCTGCTGGAGCAATGTTGATGAAATGTTGGGTAAATAATTCGGTAATTTCCTCCCAATCTTGATTTGGAACCAATCGCATCGAAATTTTGGCGAAAGCCTGACTTGCAATAACCGTTTTGGCACCTTCGCCAATGTATCCTCCCCAAATTCCATTAACGTCAAGTGTTGGTCTGATAGAGTTTCTTTCATTGGTTACATATCCTTTTTCGCCATAAACAGCATTTAAGTCCAATGCCTTTTTGTAGTTTTCTAAATTGAAAGGCGCTTTGGCCATTTCTGCTCTTTCTTCGGGAGATAATTCTTGTACTTTGTCATAAAAACCAGGAATGGTAATGCGATTATTTTCATCGTGAAGGGAAGCAATCATCTTTGCCAAAACATTAATAGGATTAGCAACTGCTCCGCCATACAAACCAGAATGCAAGTCGCGATTGGGGCCTGTAACTTCGACTTCTACATAACTCAAACCACGTAATCCTGTCGTAATCGAAGGTTGTTGGTTAGAAATCATTCCAGTATCCGAAATTAATATCACGTCACATTTCAGTTTTTCCTGATTGCGTTCCACAAACCAACTTAAACTTTTGGAACCAATCTCCTCTTCGCCTTCAATCATAAATTTCACGTTGCAAGGCAAAGTATTGGATTCTATCATATATTCCAAAGCTTTGACGTGCATGTACATTTGGCCTTTGTCGTCGCAAGAACCACGGGCGAAAATCGCACCTTCGGGATGAATTTCGGTTTTTTTGATAACAGGTTCGAATGGGGGTGAAGTCCATAATTCAATTGGATCTGCTGGTTGCACATCATAATGTCCGTATACTAAAACAGTTGGCAAACTGGTGTCGATTGTTTTTTCGCCATACACAATTGGGTTTCCCGGTGTGTCACAAATTTCGACAAAATCGCAACCTGCTTTTTCCAGACTTTCTTTAACGGCATTGGCAGTTTTGATAATATCTTGATGGTAAGTGGCATCGGCACTAACGGAAGGAATTTTAAGTAGTTCGATTAATTCGTTGATGAAACGGTCTTTGTGCAATTGAACGTATGATTTTATGGTTTCCATAATTAGTTGTTTTTTAGAGTTTCAAAAGTACAAAAAAGAGACAGAATATTTTTGAATAATTTCCTTTGAAAGTTAGAAGTTATGCTTATATTTGCACTCACAATTTTGCGGGTATGGTGAAATTGGTAGACATGCCAGACTTAGGATCTGGTGCTGCAAGGCGTGTAGGTTCGAGTCCTATTACCCGCACAGAGAACAGCCCTTAAATCCTTTATTAACAAGGTTTTAAGGGTTTTTAATTTTTAGTATTCCCCTATTATTCCCCTAAATGTTATTTACGATAGTTAATTTTCATTAATTGTATATAATTAAATCTCCTTACAAATATAATCAGGTTAATTATAAATTTCATAAAAAAAATCTTATCTCCTTCGATGAATATATTGCCCCTCCTTTGTCATATTTCATATTATATTCTTCAAGATAAATTCTTGACTCCTTTTTTATAGTAGGTTCGGCGATGGTTGCGAGTTTATCTTCAATGTCCGCCAGGGAGAGCATATCTTTTGTACAATCAATAAAAAAAGGTAAATCTTATTTGTTAGGGTGATTAATAATTTTAAAGTAAATTTGCTTTTAATCGATTAAAACATGGATATAAAAATTTAAAGTCTAGAAAAT
>CALPPA020000242.1 GCA_943325355.2 Klebsiella pneumoniae
AATTTACGATTTACAATTAATCGACTCTAGAATTGACGAAATTAGAAACGTGAGAGGTGAACTTCCTCTTGAAGTAGAAGATTTAGAAGATGAAGTTGCAGGATTAAGCACACGTTCAGAAAAATTGAAAACTGAACTTGAAACGATTGAAGAATTAATCAAGGTAAAGAAAAATTCAATTGATGAGCATAAAGAAGCCATGAAAAGATACACAAAGCAACAAGAAAGTGTTCGTAACAATAGAGAATTCAACTCCTTGACTAAAGAAGTTGAGTTTCAAGAATTGGAAATTCAATTGGCCGAGAAGCAAATCAAAGAAATGAAAGCTTCTATCGAACACAAGAAAGAAATCATTTCACAATCAAAAGAGCGATTAGAGACTAAATCAAATCACTTGAAACATAAAAAATCAGAATTAGACGCCATAATGTCTGAAACTGCTAAAGAAGAAGCATTTTTGTCTGACAAATCAGATGAATACCAACAATTAATAGAAGAAAGATTATTGGCTGCTTATAACCGAATCAGATCTAGCGTTCGCAACGGTTTAGCTGTTGTTTCTATCGAAAGAGGAGCTTCTGCAGGATCTTTTTTCACGATTCCACCTCAAACTCAAGTTGAGATAGCTGCAAGAAAAAAAATAATCACGGACGAACATTCCGGAAGAATATTAATTGACAGTGTATTAGCGGGAGAAGAAAGGGAGAAAATGGAAAAACTTTTTGCTAAATTCTAAAATCATTTAAGTCCCGATAAACATCGGGACTTTTTTTTACTATGAAAAAAGCATTTTATTTTTTATTGACAAAATCCATAGGTTTTTTCATTAACCTGATGAGTTATGTATTTCCAAAAAAAGCTACTCAACTTGCTCATACTTTTTTTAGTGAACCAAGAAAAGGAAAATTAACCGGAGATAAACTTCCTAAAGTGCTACAAGAAGCTCTTTCCGAAACCATTCAGCAAAATAAGGATTCCATTCAAACCTACATCTGGAAAGGAAATGAGACTATTATTTTACTAATTCACGGTTGGGAAAGCAACTCCTCAAGATGGAAAAAAATGTTGCCTGTTCTGAAGAAATCAGGAAGTACTGTTATTGCTATTGATGGACCGGCACAAGGATTGTCGAGTGGAAAAGAATTTACCATTATAAAGTATGCTGAATTCATCAATATTGTTGTTAAAAAATACCAACCACACTATATTATTGGTCATTCAATGGGAGGAAAAGCAAGTTTGTATTATCAATACAAATATCAAAATCCCTTGATTCAAAAAATGGTGATTTTAGGCGCTCCAAGTGACTTCAAAATTATATTTAATAATTTTATTAGTTTATTAGGTTTAAATAATAAAATTTCTAAAGCCTTAGAAAACCAATATACAGCACTTTTAAATCATACTTTTGATCAATTCACAGCACAACAATTTGTGGAAAAACTCGATGTAAAAGGCTTGCTGGCTCACGATATTGATGATACCGTTGTATTATTTGAAGAAGGAAAAAAAATTGCAAGTGCTTGGAAAGATGTTCAATTCATAGAAACTTCGGGATTAGGACATAAACTACACGATGAGGATTTGTATAAAAAAATAGCACATTTTCTATTTGAAACGGAATAACGTAAGGAGAAATTACAACCAAAATAATTGACTACTTTTGTTTTATGGAAGAAAATCTAAAACGCCTCAACAAATTTATCGGAGAAACGGGTTTTTGTTCTCGACGTGAAGCCGATAAAATCATTGAAGAAGGTCGTGTAACCATCAACGGAATCGTGCCGGAATTAGGAACTAAAGTTTCACAAGACGACGAAGTGCGTATTGACGGCAAGTTAATCCGAGAAAAAAACGAAAAACCTGTTTATTTGGCTTTCAACAAACCCGTAGGCATTGAATGCACCACAAACTTAGACGTTCGCAATAATATTGTAGATTACATTAATTATCCAAAACGTATTTTTCCTATTGGAAGATTGGACAAAGCTAGTGAAGGCTTAATTTTTATGACCAATGATGGAGATATTGTCAATAAAATTCTTCGTGCCAGAAACAATCACGAAAAAGAATATACCGTTACGGTCAACAAACTCATAACCGATCGTTTTATTGAAAAAATGGGAAATGGCGTGCCGATTTTGGACACTGTCACCCGAAAATGCAAAGTAGAAAAAATCAGTTCTACCACTTTTAAAATAGTCTTGACACAAGGTTTAAATCGCCAAATTCGTAGAATGTGCGAGTATTTGGGTTATGAAGTTACGGCTTTGAAACGCATCCGAATTATCAATATTTCATTGGATGTTCCCGTAGGAAGATTTCGTGATTTGACAGATGCAGAAATCAAAGAACTCAACCAACTCATTGAACCTTCCAGCAAAACCGAAGAAGCCAGTTTGCCTAAAACAGAAGTTCCTAAACGAAGAACAGAATTCATTAAAAAAGATGATCCTCGATTTAAGAAAAGAGGAGATTATTAAATAAAAACTAAAAAAGCAAAACCCAAGACTCTCATCTTGGGTTTTACTTTTATATATTGGGAATATTATTTTTTCATCCTGATTTGTCTTGCTAAAAGCGTGTTCTTCAACAACATTGCTATAGTCATTGGTCCAACTCCACCCGGAACCGGTGTGATGAAAGAAGATTTTTTACTTACTTCATCAAAATCGACATCGCCTTTGATAACATATCCTTTTGGATGAGAAGCATCTTCGACTCTGGTGATTCCAACATCAATTACTACCACTCCATCTTTTACCATATCAGCTTTCAAATAATTTGGAACGCCAAGTGCGGTTATAATAATATCAGCGTTTTTAGTATATTCTTCAATATTTTTAGTTCTACTGTGAGTCAGCGTTACAGTTGAATCTCCAGGATATCCCTTGCGACTCATCAAGATACTCATTGGTCGACCCACAATATGACTGCGTCCAATAACCACTGTGTGTTTTCCTGCTGTTTCAACTTTATATCGTTCTAACAATTCCATAATTCCATAAGGAGTTGCTGGTAAAAAAGTATCCATTTCCAAGGCCATTTTTCCAAAATTGGCAGGATGAAAACCATCCACATCTTTGTCGGGATCAATTGCCATCAGAATTTTATGCTCGTCAATATGTTTAGGCAAAGGCAGTTGAACTATGAATCCATCTAAGTCTTCATCTTCATTCAATTCCTTGATTTTATCCAATAATTCCTCTTCAGAAATATTCTCAGGCAGCGCCACTAATGTGGACTCAAAACCTATTTGTTGACAAGATCGCACTTTGCTACCAACATAAGTTAAACTCGCACCGTTTGTTCCAACTATAACAGCTGCTAAATGAGGGACTTTTTGCCCATCCGCTTTCATTCTTAGTACTTCAGCAGTGATTTCACTTTTTATATCTTCCGAAGTTTTCTTTCCGTCTAGTAGTTGCATTTAAAAAAAGTTTAAAGGTTTAAGTATTGTTTGTAGGTTTAAAAGTTTTAGGGTCTAAAAGTCAAACAAATTTAAACTTTTAGACCCTAAACTATTTTACCTCATTCCTTGTGGCATTCCGCCTGGCATTCCTTTCATATTCCCCATCATTTTCATCATATTTTTTCCTCCTGGCCCTTGCATCATCTTCATCATTTTACTCATTTGCTCGAACTGTTTCATCAACTGATTGACTTGTTCGACTTTCGTACCTGAACCTTTAGCTATTCTAGCTTTCCGTTTCACATCGATGATAACTGGTTTTGATCTTTCTTTGGGTGTCATCGAATGAATGATAGCTTCAATATGTTTGAAAGCATCGTCTTCTATTTGAACATCT
>CALPPA020000243.1 GCA_943325355.2 Klebsiella pneumoniae
GATTATTCCTATTCCTGTAATGATTATCGCTTTCTTGGTCATTAGTTGCTTTTTTCTATGATTGTTTTTATGATTTCATCCTTGGACAAAACCCCCGATTGTCTCCACAATTGCTTTCCGTTTTGAAACAAAATGATAGTGGGAACACCACGGACTTGATATTTTGACGCCAATTCCTGATTTTTGTCCACATCAATTTTTAATATTGTAATGCGTTCTCCCAAGCTGTCTTTTACATCTTTTAAAACAGGAGCCAACATTTTGCACGGCCCACACCAAGTAGCAAAAAAATCAATTAATACTGGTTTCTCCGATTTGATAATGTTTTCGAAACTATTGCTCATTTTTAAAGTTTTTATTGTTTGGAACGTCGCACCCATTTGGGCCACATCCTAAATTGAAAACAGCTTGAAATAAAAAGAAAAAACCAAAAGCAATAAAAAACCATTCGTGGGTTATATAGGCTTGAACAAACAAAAATAGCGCTAAAGCCAATCTTAGCCAACGCATTGTGTGCCAATTTGTAAAAAGTAATTGTTTCATATATGTAAATTTTGATTTTTCAGCGGTCATATATGGTATCGCTAAATTATTGGTGTTTGTTTGGAACAAACTCACATTTAGTGGCGATTTAATTTTAGTTTACTTCAATGTTGATGGACAAACATAATTGGTCGTTTTGATGGCGGTTTTTTTGATAGCAGCAAATCCACCTGCCACATTAATTACATTATGATAGCCTCTAGCTTTTAATATAGATGCTGCAATCATCGAACGATAGCCCCCTGCACAATGCAAGTAAAATTCATCTTCTTTTGGAAATTCGGATAAATGGTCATTAATATAGTCCAATGGTGTTGAAGAAACATCAAGAATATGTTCTGCAGTATATTCTCCTTCTTTTCTTACGTCAAAAATGGTTACCTTTTGTTTTTCTACTTCAGCCTCATCAATTATTTCTTCTAAGGTTTCAGCCGTTACTGAACTAACGGTATCGTACTCAAATCCTTCATTTTTCCAGGTATCAAATCCACCTTTTAAAAACCCCAAAGTATTGTCATATCCTACTCTTGCTAATCGTATTATGCTTTCTTCTTCCCTTCCTACTGGAGTTATTAAAAGTAAAGGTTGTTTGATATCCGGAATTAAAGCACCAACCCATGGAGCAAAATCACCATCGATACCTATGAAAATTGATTTTGGAATATGTCCTTTTGCATAATCATCCTGATGCCGTACATCCAGAATTACAGCGTCTATTTCATTGGCTACCATTTCAAACGTTTTTGCATCATAGGGAACGGCATCTTTGATAATATCTTCTACATTTTCATAACTACCTTCTTTATTGAGTTTAACGTTCAACGGAAAATAAACTGGTGGAGGCAACAACCCTTGTGTCACTTCTTGTATGAATTCCTCTTTGGTCATATTGGCACGAAGTGCATAATTGACTTGTTTTTGTTCTCCAATGGAGCCAACAGTTTCTTTACTCAAGTTTTTCCCACAAGCACTTCCTGCACCGTGAGCAGGATAAACAATAACATCGTCTGCTAAAGTCATCACTTTGTTTCGTAAACTATCGAATAAAATTCCTGCAAGTTGCTCTTGAGTCATATGAGCTGCTTTTTGAGCTAAATCAGGACGACCTACATCGCCTAAAAATAAGGTGTCACCACTGAAAAGCGCATAATCTTTGCCATTTTTATCTTTCAAAAGATAACAAGAACTTTCTAGTGTATGTCCTGGTGTATGTAAAACAGTTATCGTGATCTCTCCTAATTGAAAAACCTCTCCATCCTTTGAAATATGAGCTGGAAAGCTAGGATTTGCAGTTGGTCCATAAATAATTGGAGCGCCAGTTTTTTGTGCTAAAGTAACGTGTCCACTAACAAAATCAGCGTGGAAATGTGTTTCAAAAATATATTTAATTTTAGCTTTATTGTGATTGGCTTTGTCAATATAGGGTTGCACTTCTCGCAATGGGTCAATGATTGCAACTTCGCCTTTACTTTCAATAAAATAGGCGCCTTGCGCTAAACAACCTGTGTAAATTTGTTCTATTTTCATTTTTCAAAGTGTTTTTATAATGTAAATTTATTTAATTTTTTAATTGATTCCATAATCAATAGTTAGACTTTAGGAAAATATTATGACCAGAAAAGCTCTCTAATTATAATATAAATTCCCATAGCAAGGACAAACCAACCAAAACCAGTTTTAAGTTTTTCGTCTTCCGTATTTTTTGAAAGGTAATTTCCAATAAAAATTCCAATTATTGACGCAAAAGTAAATAGCAATAACAACTTCCAGTCAATGATTTTTTTTTCCATAATATCACCTGTGAAACCAATTAATGATTGTGATGAAACTATAAAAAGCGATGTACCAACAGCCATTTTCATTGGTTGTTTTGCAAAAAACAGCAAAGTGGGAACTATTAAAAATCCACCTCCAGCTCCAACAAATCCAGAAAGCAATCCAATGAGAATTCCAAGAAAAACTATTTTATAATAATTGAGTTTTTCACCATCTACAACTATTTTTTCTTTCAAAGGTTTTATCATTCTATAAGATGCAAAAATCATCACTAAAGCAAAGACTACCATTATCAAGATAGACTTGCTCAAAGTAAAGTTTTCAGTCGAAAATATAATATCTGGGATTTTGGGAACCAGAACTTTTCGAGTTATAAAAACCGAAATTACCGCTGGAACTCCAAATAATATTACCTTATTAAAATCAACTAATTTTTGTTTAGCCTTGTGTATTCCTCCGACAAATGATGTTGTGCCAATAACAAATAAAGAATAGGCTGTAGCTAATGTGGGTTCAATACTCATAACATAGACTAAAATAGGAACAGAAAGTATGGAGCCGCCACTTCCTAACATTCCAAGTGTCATTCCCACAAAAACTGCCAAAATGTAACCGATTATTTGAGATATTTCCATTTATAAAAAGTTCCAGATACAAAAGTAAGCGTATTTAAACCTTAATTCTGTAACAAATGTTACCTCACTTTAACAAAATAATCGAAGACCTATTTAATTTAATTTTTCCTTTGTTTTCCAATGCTTTCAACAAGCGCGAAATCACGACTCTAGAAGTGTGCAAGTCGTACGCAATCTCTTGATGTGTGTTATGAATTTCATTGGAATTGTTGATTTTAACTTTTTCGTTTAGATATTTCAATAACCTTTCATCCATATTCATAAATGCCAGATTATCAATTGCTGAAAGCATTTCTTTTAAACGATTATTATAACTATTAAAAACAAAATTTCTCCAGCTTTTGTACTTTCCTAACCATTCTTCCATTTTGTTTATGGGTATCATTACGACTGTTCCTTTGGTTTCGGCCATAGCCCTAATTTCGCTTTTGGTTTCTCCTAAACAACAAGCCATTGTCATCGCGCATGTATCCCCTTTTTCTATAAAATACAATAACAATTCCCCTTCGTCAAAATCTTCGCGCAATATCTTGATGGCACCTGATATTAAAAGTGGCATTTTCCTTATGGAATCACCAAAATCAATCAATATATCGCCTTCCTTGAAATCCCTAAGTAAAGAAGTTTCTACGATTTCCTCAATTAATTTATCTTCGAATATATAACCGTAAGTTTTGATGATTAGTTCTTTCATTATTTTGAATTGTTTTAGAGTTGTAAATTTCGCTAAAAATTTTCACTTTAAACATTAAAAAGTCTAAACAGTTTGATTCCTTATTAAAATAAAAAGATTACCATTCCGTAAATGTTTATAGGTGCAAAATTTGATGTTTTTTTTAATTA
>CALPPA020000244.1 GCA_943325355.2 Klebsiella pneumoniae
CAAAAAATTCATCGAAACCTTGATTGTTCGCATCACCTTCTGATCCGATATAGCCTAATCCCCATTTTCCGAAAACAGCTGTTTTATACCCTGCTTGTTTTAAAAGTTCAGCGATAGTGATGGTATTACCACTCATTGGAACTTGGCCTTCATCCATCCCTTTTTCTGTAGCATTCCCTCTGATAGAAGTATGACCTGTATGCTGTCCACTCATCAAAGAAGAACGAGATGGTGCACATACTGGTGCTCCTGCATAATGTTGCATAAACTGCATCCCTTGGCCGGCAAGCAGGTCTATATTGGGAGTGCTTATTTTTTCTTGACCATAACAGGATAGGTCACCGTATCCTAAATCATCAGCGAGTATGTAGATTATATTAGGCTTTTGTTGTGCCTCAACTCTTGGAGTAAAAAAGCAAAATAGGCTGAGTGACACTAAACGATATAAGGGCATTGTTTTAAATTTCATATTTGTAAAAGATAATGTATTAGTTATAACGAACTGGCAAAAAGCTTATGAGTTACTTAACGTAAATCGGTATATTTTTATTTAATTTTTTATGAATAGACAAAAATACAACACGAAAACCATTCGTTTGCTCATTAAAAGAAAACATCCTAATTGTAAATAAATTAGGATGCTCTATTTAATAATTACTATTTCCCAATAAAAATGGAAATTATTCTTTAATAAATCGTTTTGCAATAACACTGCCGTTTTCTTGCACCACTTTTACAATATAAACTCCTTTTCCTAAGGCTGCAACATTCACCTCTGAAGCATTGTTTTTAGACGCTACTTTTCTACCAAGTAAATCATATACTTCGATTTTACTAATTTTATTGGATGAACTTACATTCAAAACCTCTTGAGTAGGATTTGGGTATAATGAAATTGTATTGTTACCCTGTTTAAAATCATTGGTGCCTAAATCAACATTATCAAAAACAATTGAATCAATATAGATAAAACGAGTAAGATCTAAAAGCGCACCCTCTGTTCCAACTAATTCCCAATTTTGAGTAAGAGGTGGTACCGCAGCTGCATTAGCTATTATATCAGCTCTTGGAGAGTTTGCAGTATTTATACCAGTTACGTTTTTGTACGTGCTATTTGAAGATATTACTTGGTCATTAGTAATATAAACTCCTGTCGCTGACCATGTGTCCTTAACAGCAAAGTTTAATTCTGGAAATTGAGAACCACTATCCCAAGTACTTAAATCAAAATCATAGGTTTTATAATCCGTATCTTCCTTAGTATAGGTTTGAATTGGATTAAAAGCAGTTCCAACACCGCCTACTTTACCATTTAGTTGAAATAATGTATTGGTTGAGGTGTTTTTTAATGTAATGTGTGCATACTTATTTGCCCCTTCAACATTAGCAACTAATGATGATAAAGCTACTTTAGCATTGGTAGCAGCTGCAGTTGTACAGTTGATTTTTAAAGTTCCTTTTCCTGATTCTGTTGCTGAGACAGCCGTTGCTCTTGTAGTTTTGTCAAAACCCTCGGTAGTGGAAACAAAATTAAAAACGTTAACTGTCGGCGTCACTGGAGCAATATTATCAAAAACAATAGAATCAATATAGATAAAACGAGTAAGATCTAGAAGCGCACCTTCTGTTCCAACTAATTCCCAATTTTGAGGAAGAGGTGGTACAGCAGCTGAATTAGCTATTATATCAGCTCTTGGAGAGTTTGCAGTATTTAAACCACTTATGTTTTTGTACGTGCTGTTTGAAGAAATAACTTGATCATTTATGGCATAAACTCCTGATGCAGCCCAAGTGCTCTTTACCGATATATTGATCTCAGGATATTGATCACCTGTAAGGGTACTTAAATCAAAATCATACGTTTTATAGTCCGTATCAAGGGTTGTAATAATTTGTAAAGGATCAAAAGTCGAAGCACTACTTACTAACTCAATGTTGTTGGTTGTAGCATTTTTTAAAGTAATATGTGCATATTTATTCGTTGTACCGTTAACACGGGCATAGCTAGAACTCAACCCTACCTTAGTATTTAAAACATTTGCAACGGTACTGTTGATTTTTAAAGTTGCTCTTGACAAATCGGTTGCCAAAATAGCAACTGCTCTTGTAAGAACAGTAAAACCTTCGGTTGTTGAATCAAAAGTAAACGTATTTTGATACGGTAAAGCTTTTTGATTTCCACTTGCAGGGTCTGTAATTAAATAATTTTCAGAACCTTGAGCATTGACATTGAAGCTATACACCTTTACATAATAAATTGTATTAAGGCTAAGTCCAGTGATTGAGGCTGAATTACCGTTGCCATTATAAACAACATAATTTCCAGAACCTATTTGGGTACCGCCACCAAAAGTTGCACTGGGTACATAAATGCCACCATCGATTGGATCTGAATCCACGTTGCTAACTGGTTTTACCACTACAAGACTCTTCGACCCGTTACCAGCAGTCCAGCTGATGTCGAAACCAGTTCCTGTTACATTCGAGAAACTCAAACCTGATGTCTGAACCGTTGGTTCAGGTTCAGGAGTTATTGATGCGCCAGTAGTGCTGGTAAATGTTAGTGCACTTGAATAATTAAAAGCTTTATCTACAGTATAAATTCTATAATAATAGGGTGTGTTAGCAGTTAGACCCGTATCTATAAATGAAGTTCCTGTTCCAAGATAAACTACAGTTTCTCCTACTGCAACAGTATTACCCACTGCATAAATACCATTTGCTTGTAGAGGCGTAGCAGGATCAGCTATGCCGCGTACTACCATATACCCACCACCGTCAACTCCGCCTGATGCAGCTGTCCAAGAAATATTTTGTTGGGTAGCTAGGATAGAAGAAGCAACGGCACCTGATGGATTACTAGGGGCGGTAACATCTAATGCTCCTGCATACATCACAGCATCATCAATATCGATAGCACCTCCCAATCCTGATTTGAAAGGACTAAAAAAACCGTTCTTAGGAATTGAAGGACCACCCATTATTGGAGTAGTTATTGTTACACTCTTTTTTGTCCAGGTAGTCACGTTTGCAGCAAAAGTTGGATTATATGTTGTGTATGCTGCAGTTGGAGGTACCACTGTTACCCCGTCGTAAGTACTCCAAGTATTCGCGGCTAGATTTAGATCTGAATAAAAAACACCATAACTCATAGTAGATAAAGGAGCTGTCGCTCCAGTTCTATAATAATATTGGATAGTATACGTACCTGATTGACTAATAGCACCATCTGCTGCTGTTGGAGAGTTTAATCTTCTATTTGAGCCACCGGGTGAAAAGGTTACATATTTCCCACCTGTACGAGGTGTGTCATTTTTACAAGTTGCACTAACAACATTTGCGTTTCCAGTCGACGTTGTCCAAGACCCATTTGTAATTGGAGTAACTCCAGCTTGAATAGTGGTTAAATTCCCTATTCCTTGTGCTTCAAAACCCCCATCCATAGTTGGAAATTGGCCAATAACTTGTTGCCCCCAACTGGTAAAGCTGCTCACCAAAATCAAACAAAGGCTTAGTGCAATTTGCATTAGTCTATTTCTGTTGAGTAATCGTTTTTTCATGATATTTTATTTTAAGTTATGTTTTGCGTAAAATTAGACGAAAATCCTAAATTAGTCTTGGCGAAAAAGTGTCATTCATAAGGCTAATTTGTTTCATTTGTAATTTACATCAAGAAGCTACTATTTATAAAATGAGTCTAATTATCAAACTATTAAAAGTCAAACCCATCAATAAAGTCCTTGTAAATGAGACAAAAAAAAGGACTGCAACAAATGCTATGTTGCAGTCCTAATGAA
>CALPPA020000245.1 GCA_943325355.2 Klebsiella pneumoniae
TATATTTTTCATATTGTCCTAGAGCAGTTTGCATATACTCTGAAGATTTTGAAGGCTTGTTTCTTCCCCATTTATAATAGGTTTCAGCTAACTCTCTATAAACTGGCCCGTAGTTTGGATTTATGGCAATCACTTCGTTAAAAGATTTTATTGCCTCATCATAAGATTTTGCTCCTTTTAACAAAACACCTAATTGCATTTTTGCTCTTAACAAAGTTGGGTCTATTTGAAAAGCATTTCTATAGGCTGCATAAGCTTCATTTTGATTTTTGTCACCGTAATAGGCATCTCCAAGGGCTAATTGAACTAAAGCATCATTAGCATTTATAAGTTTAGCTTTATTTAAATATTCTATTGCTTTTTTATAATTAGGTTTGGTAGAATATGTAAAGGCTCTTCCAATGCTTATTAATTCCTCAACATCTTTCTTTTTTGTGTCTTTTAAGGCTAAAGCAAAATTTGCTTCGGCGGCAACTGTGTTTCCATTATCTAAATCGATTGTGCCTAAACCAATATAATTTAGTTTAGCACCATCAGTTCCTGCCAATCCTTTTTGATAGGCAACTTTTGCAGAATCTGTTACTGTTTGAATAAGATATATGTTTCCTAGTAGAAAGTTTGCTCTACCATTTATTGGACTAGCTTGAATAATCGATTTCAACATCGATTTTGCTTTTTCATATTGCTCGGCATCAATTGCCTTTCTTGCTTGGGCTATATCTTGGGCATAAGCAAAGGAAACTGAAGCCAAAAAAGCGAAACTGCAACTCTTAAATTTGTTCATCGATATTATATTTTATTATTTTTCAACACTTATTTGATTTCTGATATTAATTATTCGTCCAGGAACTCTAACAGGTAGTAATCCAGATTTCAAGATTATTCTTTGTCCGATATCGCCGGCTACAAACGAAGCAAAGCCCATTCCTAAGCCAGAATATCCTTGACCATTGATGATATACAAATCACGTGCCAAAGGATAATTGCCTTCAGCAATATTGTTTTGACTTGGCGAGTAATAATTTCCTCCTGAGAGGCTTTTTACACTTAAGACATTCACCTTGTCAACATATTTCTGCATTTCGGGCATTGGCTGGGATAACCAGTTTACTCCTACAACACCTATCATTCCTTCATTTTGTGCAACAAACTTAATTACTTCTTGATTCGTTTTAAATGAATAAACTCCTTTTTCTGGAATTGCCTTTATCCCGGCAAGTTCATTCATATAACGTACTGTACTTGAATTAGGATTGTCAAAAACTAACCCCTTGATAGTAGTGCTTTGATTGCCTTTCATAAATACAACAACATTCTTTAAATCGATTAAAGTATCGTTTGTTGCTTTGTTTGAAATAAATGCTATAGCATCTATTGCAAATTTAGTGATTTTTGGGGTAATTTTTTTTTGTTCAAAGATTTTATTTTCTTCAATAGTCAAATTTCTCGTCAAAACGGCAATTCCAGACTTTTCTTTAAACAAGGAAATGACTATTTCAGATTCAGACTTTGAAATAATATTAATTTTAGCATCATAATTGCTTTCAAAAACGGCAATCTGATCTTCAATAATTGGAGTCAGGGTTTCATCTACAAAAACAGTCGCAGCCCCTTTTAATATGGATTCTTTGTTCGTATTTATCTGTTCTTTCTGATTACACATTACAAATAAGAAACAAACAAAAAGCAAAACCAAAACTTTATTAATTTTACTCATCACTCGCATTATCAGAATTAAAAAATCTATAAAACCTTAAGAAAGAATAAGCAATTAGTATTATGCCTAAAGCTATTCTATAATTTGACGACATTAGGATTGGAAAATTTTTAGAAAAAATCATTTCCCAAAAAATAACCATAACACCCATAAACAAATATAAGGAAAAAAACAGAATTCCTATAATAAAAAGAAATCGCTCTTTGGGCGATTTCTTTTCAAAATTATTCAATGAATTCTTTAACATTATTCCGCAGATTGGATACTAATTGGTAAACTAAAAGTACATCTTACTTTTTTACCATTTTGTTCTCCAGGAGTCCATCTAGGACATTTATTCAAAACACGGATAGCTTCTTTTCCTGTACCGTAACCAATATCTCTAAGTACTTTGATATCTGTTAACGAACCATCTTTTTCTACTACAAATGTAACATACACTTTCCCTTTAAGACCTTCTTCTTCTGGGGCTTGATAATTTTTAGCTACAAAAGCGTTGAATTTGTCCATTCCACCAGGAAAATCTGGTTTTACTTCGATTCCTGCGGTGTTATAAACTGTATTGTCTTCCTCTACAACTGCTGCAACTCCAGTTCCTACAGGCTCAACAGTAAGTTCTGCATCTGGATCACCTTTTATAGTTTCTTTACCAATATTTTTGTCTTTAAGATCTTTAATTACTACAATCTCTTCGACAACTTCATCAGCCTTAGCAACTACTGGTTTTACAAATTTCACTTGATCCACTTTTGGAGGTGGCGGTGGAGGAGGTGGAAGAGTAGGATCTTTTGGTTTCTCTTTTGGAGGTAACTTTACTGTTGTGATTTTTTGATCTAAAGTTGTTTCGTCAGTACTGTCAGGTATCATACGCATAAGCGTAGGGATGCTAACAAGAACAGCAAAAAGTATTGTTCCAATGATGAAAGCTCTAGTTGTGTTCTTGGTAATTGATTTTCTCAAATCATAAGCTCCGTATTTCTGATTACGTCCTTCGAAAACAATTTCAAGCCAATTATTATTTAATAAATCTAATTTCATATTTCTTAATTATTAGGTTATTGGGTCATAAGAATGTTTCTTATTTTCCTTCTAACAATTTTGTTTCTTCAGGTGTAAAATCATTCACAATGGCATAAGTTGGTACATCAACTATCGCCATTTCGTCTAAGATGTCAACCAAATTGCGATAATTTGATTTTTTGCTAGGTTTGATAATTACAATCATTCCGTTTTTAGGCTTCCCTTTAGCGGTTGAATAAGCTAAAACAGATTCCTTTCTTGATAACAATTCTTTACGAATCCCTTCTTTGCCATAAATAAAATCTTTTGGAGCTCCACCAGCAACTGGAGTTGCTAACAAACCAACATAACGAACCAATTTATTGTCTTTACCCAACAATATTGTCATTGTTCGATTTTCATCTACTTTGATTGGCTTTTCAGATGGATCATCTTGTTTATCTGGCAACCCCAAATTCATAGATTGTGGTTTAGACAAGGTAGTAGTAAGCATAAAGAAAGTAATTAATAAGAAGGCCAAATCCACCATAGCAGTTAAATCTACTTTTGAGTTTTGTTTTTTACTTCTTACTTTTTTGTCGCCTTTTTTACTTCCACCGTCGCCTGTATTTAATTCAGCCATTTTAGTGTGTGTTTTTTAATTAAAAATTCTTTCCTCTCAAACCAGTAACTAAACTAAAGCTATTGATTTTTTGGTCTTGTAAAATATCCATTACTTTACGTATAGATGGATATTCTTCTTTTGCATCTCCTTTTATGGCTATTTGCAATTCTTTGTCATTCAATTCAATATTGGCAATACGGGCATTTTGAACCCACTCTGCTAATTGATTGTCAAGTGAATCTTTAGGGATTCCAGGTTGACCTGCTTTACTTCTTTCATCAGTCTTCATTGCAATAAGTTGCTTAAGATTCGCAACGGGAACTCCAACACCTTCCATCAATGAAAATTTTGATTTTTCATCATCAGTAAATTCAACACCATATTTTTGACCCATCAATTCGAGTGTTCTTTTACGAACTTCTCTACCTTTTAAATCAAAAAATA
>CALPPA020000246.1 GCA_943325355.2 Klebsiella pneumoniae
AATACAATTTTTGTTACAAGTTTGCTTTAGAAGAGGTGATATTTATTTTAAAGCACCATATTTGTGGGAAGAATTAAAAATCAATAGTTAAAATGAAGAATAATTATGTAGCCCTTTTTTGTATCTTTTTTATAAGTACGTTTGGGAATTCCCAGAATTTTAAAATTAGTAAAATAATTGTAGATAAAACAACAAAATTACCGCTAGAAAACATCTCTATTTATAATGACAAAGACAATTCTACAACAAATCAGGAAGGATTATTTGTTTTTGTTTCTGATAACAACGAAATCAATTTCAATTTACTTGGCTACAATTTATTGAAAACTACTTTTGACGCAATAAAACAGCAAGACACCATTTTTTTACAGTCCAAAGCCTTTGAACTCAAAGAAATTGTGGTGGCCAATTTAGAACCATTTATCAAGAAAGTCTATGATAAAATGGGGGAGAATTATATCTCAAATTATACGTCAAACTTCTTTTTAAGGAATGTTCTTAAAAAAGATAATAGTATCGTGGTGTTGCAAGATATAAATGCAAAAAGAGGTAAAAATGCAAACCCTAAAAACTCAAATGAGATTGAAGTTTTGAATATGAGAAAGACCAGTTTTTTTGAGAAAAAGAATCAGATTGATTTTAGATTTCCAGATTTAGATGAGTTTTTTAGTGCGATCTGGCCTGCGTTGGGCAAGAACATTTTTACAGAAGAAAACTACAATGACACTGATTTTAGGAAAATTTTATTTGAGGCCAAAGAAAAAAATATTGACGGTCAAATTAGCAAAGGATATTTTGTAATCAATCCCAAGGATTATGCTGTCATAGAGTTTTTTATAACAATGCGAGATAATCCCGAAACCGTACCGTATAATAAATTCACCTTATCAAAGGTTCAGTATAAAACAATTAAATATGAGAGATTTGTTCGATTTAGTAAAAACAAAGATTTAAACAAGTACTATCTTCATTTGTCAAAACTCAAGGCAACGGTCGAGGTTGTGGCTAGTACAAAAGAGGAAAACACTTTTAATTTTGACTTAAATATGGATTATTTTACGACCGCCAGTATTACAACTGAAAAGGTAGAACCAAATTTTGCAACTGATAAGGATGTCTTCAAGGCAAAGTTCCCTTATTCGGCTGAATTTTGGAGTAGTCAAAATCAATTGCTATTGACAAGTGAATTGAAAGATTTTTTAAAACGAGTTTCTGAAAATAAAGATAAAAAGAAGGAATTTGAGATAATTGGGAATTTCTAATTTTTTTATTTTAAAAAATTAGATATTTGCATTCTGAAGTTGGAAGAGGGAATTAGGAAGAAAGAAGTTTAATACTTCCAACTTCCAACTCCCAGCTTCTAACTCCTAAAATTCTAACTACAAGTAATGGCATCAAAACCAAGTATTCCGAAGGGGACCAGAGATTTTTCACCAGCTGAGGTGGCAAAACGTCACTATATTATATCTATTATTAAAAGCAATTTCGAGAAATTTGGTTTTCAACCGATAGAAACGCCATCCTTTGAAAACTCCGAAACCCTTATGGGAAAATATGGGGAAGAAGGCGACCGTTTGATTTTCAAGATATTGAATTCTGGAGATTACTTGGCGAAAGCCGATGCTGTAGTATTGCAAAACAAAGAAAGCAACAAATTGACTTCAAGCATCTCAGAAAAAGCCTTACGCTACGATTTAACCGTTCCATTTGCTCGTTATGTAGTCCAACATCAAAGCGAGATTGAATTTCCGTTCAAAAGATACCAAATACAACCTGTTTGGCGAGCGGATCGTCCTCAAAAAGGGCGTTTCAGAGAATTTTTTCAATGTGATGCTGATGTGGTAGGTTCAAAATCCTTATGGCAAGAAGTAGAGTTAGTTCAATTGTACGATTCGGTTTTTACGGAATTAGGATTAGAAGGCGTGACGATTAAAATCAACAACCGTAAAATCCTTTCCGGAATTGCTGAGGTAATTGGGGCAAAAGATAAACTAATCGATTTTACGGTGGCTTTGGATAAACTCGACAAAATAGGCGAGGACGGTGTTAAAAAAGAAATGATAGAGAAAGAAATTGCGGAATCTGCTATAGAAAAAGTGCAGCCATTGTTCAATTTTACCGGAACCATTATAGAAAAAATAGAGAAACTTTCGGCTTTGTTATCAGAATCCGAAGAAGGAATGAAAGGCGTTGAAGAGTTGCGATTTATTTGTGATACTACAGCAAATCTTGGAATGAACAAATCAATTTTGGATTTAGATGTAACGCTCGCTCGCGGGTTGAATTATTACACAGGTGCCATTTTTGAAGTCGCTCCACCCAAAACGGTTGCTATGGGCTCCATTGGTGGTGGCGGAAGATACGATGATTTAACTGGGATTTTTGGTCTGCCAAATGTAAGTGGAGTAGGGATTTCTTTTGGTTTAGACCGAATTTATTTGGTTCTCGAAGAATTGAATTTATTTCCAGAAACGGTAACTTCAACCTCAAAAGCTTTGTTTATTAATTATGGCGAAAAGGAAGCATTTTATTCGATGCAAGCCATCACAAAATTGCGAAGTTTTGGAATAAAAGTTGAGTTGTATCCTGATAAAGTGAAGGTGGGAAAACAGTTCCAACACGCCGATAAACGTGGAATTCCATTTGCTGTAATTGTAGGAGAATCTGAATTGAACGAAGGTAAATTTTCCTTAAAGAATTTAATTTCTGGGGAACAAATTTTACTTGATTTTGAAGGGTTGAAAGACGTATTGGTATAATTTAGTTTTACCAATAATAAAAAGAAAAAAAAGCTTCGAAATTTTCGAAGCTTTTTTGATTATAAAACAGTGAGTTAAGCTTTTTTTGCACAACAGCTTTTTCCTGTTTTTTCGCATTTTGCTTTTGCCTCAGCAGTGCATTTTGCTTTTTCTTCAGCAGTACATTTTTTAGTGTCTTTTTTAGCACAACAAGCTTCTTTTTTAACAGGAGTTTTAGCTGCAGGTTTAGTTTCTTGTGCATTGACACTAATGGTGAAAAGAGCAATCGCTAAAACGGTAAATAATTTTTTCATTTTCATTTATTTTTAATTGTTATAAACTAGGGATAATATCAAAAATTGATAACAAATATAGCAAGAAAAACGCATATAAAAGCACTAAACAGGTTAATGTTTCCTTAATAAATCTTGATTTTGATTTGACTGGCTTTTCCAAAGTACTTCATTTATCTGATAATTAATTTTTTACTCAACTCTCCTGTTGTAGTTTTTAGTTTTGCCACATAAACCCCTGAACTAATCGTATTAATTTGGATTTGTATATTTTGTTGGTCTTGATTTTCAATCTTCCAACTAGCAATAGTTTGACCGTTAATATTGAATAAAGTCACTTTTTCAACGGTTGTTTCCTTCGAATTATTAGTGATTTTAAGGGTATTGTTGTTTTGAATGTGAGCAATCTTGATACTATCAGTATTTGTGTTGTTCTCCACTACACTTAACGATTTATCTGTTGACAAAGATTGGTCCTTAAATCGTAGTGAAAAACGACTATTATTTACACCAACAGGCATATTTACTTCAAAAGAATTTTTTTGAATCTCGTTATATATTTTAGTTTCATCATCATAAATATATATATTTTGCTCTCCATTAATGTTTTCAAGTGCATCGATAGTAAAAGTAACTTTTCCTTCAACAGCTGTTTTCACGCCAATAGGGTACGAAGCATTTTCATCAAAATATCCTTCACCTTGAATTACCAATTGATTTTCGTCATTCAAGAAATACATATCATTTGGGATG
>CALPPA020000247.1 GCA_943325355.2 Klebsiella pneumoniae
ACTAAAGCTGTAGTTACCAAGGATATCAATGTGATAATGGTACTTAACGATTCTATCCCAGTCTTTCCGGTTCCCCAAGTTTTTTGTTTGAGTGGTTTTACATAAATATAATCATTGGGTTGCAAATGATAATAGGGTGATTGCATCACGTTGATGTCAGTTAGGTCAATATCATGCATTTCTGTACCTGTTGGCAACTGCCGAATGATAGTGACGTTTTTTCTATCGCCAGTAATGGTAATATCGCCAGAATTGGCAATGGCTTCCATAATATTGACATGATCTTGAAATAAAAATTTGGTTCCCACACTACCTACTTCACCATTGATGGTGTATTTAAAACCAGCTAATCTAACAATCACAAAAATATTGGCTTCTTTTTTAAAATACTCATCCAGAAGTTGTTTCTCGATTTTCATTCTTAATTCATCAACAGTATATCCTATGGCGCTAATCTCTCCTAGAACTGGAATTCGGATATTGCCATGATCATCGACAGTATAACCAGAAAAATACAACGAAGAACCTACATTATCTGTTTCGCCTTTGTTGGTAGGGTTAAAAATAGTAGTCAGTTTGGGGTCGTCTGCCTTGATTGTAATACTCAAAACATCATTGACTTGAAGGTGATAGGGTTTTAGCATAACCTCCGTTATGGGAGCGGGGGTTTTGGTTTCGTTTTTATTTTGCAGATAAACAAGATCTTTAATAGGAATACATGAAGTAAAAAACAGAGATGTTCCTAGTAATATTAAAAGTACAGATTTGCTCATTTTTAATTTTTTAAAACAAATATAGGGTTTCATTTAACAATTCAAAAATATCACCATTCAATAAATGGATTAATTACCATTTATCCCGTTGGGTGTAATTAGTTTTTGATGATGATTTTTCGTCAGTTCGAGTGATTTTCGTTAGAAAATCGTATCGAGAACAAGAAAAATATCATTAAAAACGATTCTCGATATATTTTTTGTTCCGTTTTACTCCACAAAAAACACTCGAATTGACGTTTTTAATAATTACACCCAACAGGTTCATTTATGTCTTATCAGCAGACATTGTATATTTCATAAAAAGAAAGAAAAAGTAGAAGATTAGCCTACATCAATTGGCGAAACTGCCTTGAACTTAACAAAAGCTCACAACTTCTAACTTCCAACTTATACTTCCCTCTTCTAACTTTTAAAACTCTTCTCGAACGGCACTCTTTGCAAAATACTTCGACCAAGCGTCACTTCATCGGCATATTCTAACTCGTCTCCAACAGATATTCCCCTAGCAATGGTAGAGGTAATAATGTCGCAGTCTTGTATTTGTTTGTAGATATAAAAATTAGTCGTATCGCCTTCCATAGTGGAGCTTAACGCAAAAATTATTTCCAGCACATTTCCAGATTTTACTTTTTCTATCAAGGTATTGATGTTCAACTGGCTTGGCCCAACACCGTCTATAGGTGAAATCTTCCCTCCTAAAACGTGATAAATTCCTCTAAATTGTCCTGTGTTTTCAATTGCCATTACATCACGAATATCTTCGACGATACAAATAATCTGGTGATTCCTTTTGGTGTTAGCACAAATCTCGCAAAGATCTACATCTGAAATATTATGGCAACTTACACAAAATCGTACCTCTTCGCGCATTGTGGTCAAGGCTTGTGATAAAAAAGTAGTTTGTTCCTTGGGCTGTTTCAATAAATGCAGTACCAATCGCAAAGCAGTTCGCTTACCGATTCCTGGCAACTGCGACATTTCATTGACGGCTTGCTCTAAAAGTTTTGATGAAAATTCCATAAATGCAAATGTAGTAATTTGTTTAGAATGGGTTATTTGGTGAACTGGTTATTTGGTGAATCGGTTAGGAAAAGGGTATCGATTAAATCAAAAGTTGTACCCCAGATTAACAAATAACCAAATTAACGAATAACCTGTAACCGATTAAATAAAAAAAGAGGCTTTCGCCTCTTTTTTTATTTCTTGAAAATTTCCTTGTACCAGGGTTTCTTGTCATGTGTAATGCCATAACCATAGCTACCATAGCCATAACCGCCGTAGCCATAGCCCTTAGAAACTTCAGTATCATTAAGTATGAAAGCCATATTGGGCAATTTATTTTCTTTATGCAAAATATCTGGAATAGACAACATTCGTTTATCCATATGATTAGCTCTTACCACATATACAAAAGTATCTGCATATTTAGCAACTATTAAGGTATCTGAAACCAAACTCACCGGTGCAGTATCTACTAGGATAAAGTCGTAGTCCTTTTTGAACTGAGCAAATAGTTCATCTACTTTAGTATTCATCAAAAGCTCTGTAGGATTCGGCGGGATACTGCCCGCCAACAGCACGTCTAAATTCTCATACCCTTTGTATTTTGTTATAAAATCACTGATTGGTTCATTTTTAGAGGACAAATAATCTGTCAATCCTTTAGTTTTAGTAATGCCTATATATTCATTCAATTTTGGCTTTCTAATATCCATTCCTATCAAAAGCACTTTTTTTCCAGAATGTGCAAAAATACTAGCCAAATTGACCGATAAAAATGTTTTTCCTTCGCCTGAAATAGTCGAAGTCAAAAAGATACTCTTAGCTCTACCTTCAGGAACTTGATTCAACATAAAATCAAGATTAGCTCTTACAATTCGTAAAGCTTCGGCTGTACTAGTGCGACTTGTGGTATCAATTATCTCATTAGGAGTTAAAGATTTTGGTATGTCTCCTAAAAATGGAATATTAAATTTATCGGTAATATCAAGTCGGTTTTTCACTTTGGTATCCAATAAATCCTTAATGTAAATGATTCCGAATGGAATAAGCAGTCCCAACAATAAAGCAGCCAAATAAATAATATTCTTTTTAGGCGAAACAGGAATGACTGAAGCTTTTGCTGCATCAATAACTCTAGCATTAGGAGCCGTAGCCGCTAATGAAATGGCTGTCTCTTCTCTCTTTTCAAGCAAATACAAATACAATTCTTCTTTTACTTTTTGTTGACGGGCAATCACTCTAAACTGACGCTCTTGAACAGGGATTTTTCCAATTTTAGAATCCAAAAGTCCTTCTTGTCCTTTTAAATTCCTTTTCTGTATATTCAAACTGGTCTGCATTCTTGACAGACTCTCGGCGACATTCGATTTCAAAGATGCGATTTGTTGATCTAATGTAACTACAGTTGGATTAGCTAGGGTAGCCGATTTCAAAATTCGGTTGCGTTCTAGAATCAATTGATTATAGGAATTGATTAATTCGCCAGCATCTCCCTCTTTAGAAATAATATTAGCAGGAAGCAAATCAGCATTCGTACTTTTCTTAAGAAAATCGAGCATCGACGAAACTACATTCAACTGAATTTCATTCTGAACACTCAATTTATTGTATTCGCTAGAACCTTCGATAAAAAGTTTCGCTTCTGATTCGATATCAGTAAGGCTATTCGACTTTTTAAAACTTTCTACATCCTGCTCTACACCATCTAATTCTTGGGTAATCAATTCCAATCTTTCGGCGATAAACTTAGAGGTGTTTTCAGATATAAAATTCTTATCGGCAGCAGCATCATCATTGTAAATTTGAATCAATTTATTCAGAAAAACTTCAGCTCGAATAACGATTGGGTCGGTTATAGAAATTTCGACTACACTACTGGTTTTACTAATTGGATTAACCTTAATTCTTCTCAAATACCCCCGAACAACTTCATCAATAGGGGATACACTGATATCAATTGACTGAAAATCTTTATTTATTAATTTATTTACAACGATAGGTTTCG
>CALPPA020000248.1 GCA_943325355.2 Klebsiella pneumoniae
CCACAGCATCTTTGATGATGTCTAATTGCAATTCTACATTAGCAAAAGTACCGGGTACTAATTTTCCATCTCTATTCTCCGTAATGGCACGAACTTGCAAGGTTCTAGTTGAAATTTCTACTTCTGGTTCTATGGCATAAATTTTGGCAGTGTATTTTTCAGTCGAACCGGCAACAGTAAAACTCAAATTGGAATTTGATCTTACCTCATTGGCATATTTTTCAGGAATTGAAAATGAAATTTTCAATTGATTTATGTTGACTAATTTTGCAACTAAAAGGCTAGGAGTGATGTATGTCCCCGGAGAAATAGAACGTAAGCCAATCTTTCCAGAAAAAGGAGCTCTCACAGAAGTTTTGGCAATTTGCGCCTGAATTAACTGAATTTGTGCTTGAGCCAATTTGAAGTCAGCTTTTGCAACATCATATTCTTCTTGACTTATGGCTTCTTTTTGGAGTAAAAGTTTAGCTCTTCTTTCGTTTTCCGATGCCAATCCTTGTTTTGTTTTGGCCTGAGCCAATTGTGCTCTTAATTCAATATCGTTTACTTTGAAAAGCAATTGACCTTTAGTTACGGTACTGCCCTCTCTAAAATTGATGCTTTCGACGATTCCAGATACTTCGGAACGAATTTCAACTTGCTCATTGGCTTCGATGGAACCAGACAGGGAAAGATTATTATCGAAAGTTTGGGTCTGCACAACAATTCCACTTAGGGTCATTACCTTGTTTTTTCCGTCTTTTCCTTTTGAATCGCCGTTTTTATTTTTATTTGAAACGATTCTATATGTTATAAATGCTCCAAATAGTATAATTAGTAGAGTAAAAACAATGTGTTTAAGTTTCATATGTAGATAATATTTGTTTTTTAAAGGAATATGTAATTAGCATATCTACATAGGTATTTGCCACCAATTATAGGTTATGCTCATTTCATATTTACAAGAAAATGAGATTAGATTTCTCCAATTTTGGATTAATGCAAATTTAGAATATAGTAATTGGATAAAGGAGATTTTTACCAAATATTTAGTAATTTAAAAATAGATATTAATTATCAAAAAAAAAAAAGAACTCTGTAAAACGGCAATATGTTGAATTTCAATCGAGTAAAGTAAAAAAAATCTAATCTGTGTTACCTGCTTTCCAATGGATTTGTTTAGCTTATATAATTCCAAATATTCTTTTTCTTAGTCAATTCGATATAAGTGGCTCTTAAAATGACATTCTCCGGTTTTTGCATCGGCGCATCGTCTTTCAGAATTTTTAAAGCATAATTACGTGCCAAAATTAAAATATCTCGATCTCGAACTAAATCCGCAATTTGAAGATTCAAAACACCGCTTTGTTGGGTTCCCATTAAATCTCCAGGACCACGAAGTTTGAGATCAACTTCGGCAATTTCGAAACCATCATTGGTACTTACCATAGTTTCCATTCTGGTTTTACTATCGGCACTCAATTTTTGACTCGTCATTAGGATGCAATAACTTTGCTCGGCACCACGACCCACACGACCACGAAGCTGATGGAGTTGCGACAATCCAAAACGTTCCGCACTTTCTATAATCATCACGCTCGCATTGGGGATATTTACACCCACTTCTATAACGGTTGTTGCTACCATAATATTAGTTTTCCCTTCGGCAAAGCGTTTCATTTCGGCATCTTTATCCGCTGGTTTCATTTTTCCGTGAAGGATGGAAATAGCATATTGAGGTAAAGGAAAATCACGAGAAATACTTTCGTAGCCATCCATTAAATCCTTGAAATCCATTTTTTCTGACTCTTGTATTAGTGGATAAACAATATAAATTTGACGACCTAAAGCAATTTCGTCACGAATAAATTTCCAGACTTTTAACCGATTGCTGTCAAAACGATGCACCGTTTGAATGGGTTTTCGTCCCGGTGGCAATTCATCAATCACCGAAATATCTAAATCACCGTACAAACTCATCGCCAAAGTTCTGGGAATAGGAGTGGCGGTCATTACTAAAACGTGTGGCGGAATTAATTCCCCACCGTTGGAGTGTTCAGGATTAGATTTCTTCCACAATTTAGATCGTTGTTCCACCCCAAAACGATGTTGCTCGTCAATCACAGCCAAACCCAAGTTTTTGAATTTTACCTTGTCTTCCAATAAAGCATGCGTGCCAATCAGAATGTGCAAATTGCCATTTTCGAGCTCTTCGTGAATGATTCTTCTATTTGCAATTTTAGTTGAGCCAGTGAGTATTTTTATATTGATATTCAATTCTTTGGCTAATTCTGATAAACCATTAAAATGTTGGTTCGCCAAGATTTCCGTTGGTGCCATCAAACAAGATTGAAATCCGTTGTCCAAAGCTATGAGCATACTCATCAAAGCCACGATTGTCTTCCCGGAACCCACATCACCTTGCAGTAATCGGTTCATTTGGGCGTTGCTTCCCATATCAATTCGGATTTCCTTGATGACTCTTTTTTGAGCATTTGTCAATTCAAAAGGCAGATGATTCTGGTAAAAATAATTGAAATAATCGCCCACTTTCGTAAACGGATGTCCTTTGATTTTGTGCTTCCTAATCAGATTTTGAGTAATTAATTGTATTTGAATGTAAAACAATTCTTCGAATTTTAGTCTGAATTGGGCTTTCGCCAATGCTTCGGCGCTTTTTGGAAAATGAATGTTAAATAAAGCCGCATTTTTTGGAATCAGTTTCAATTCGGTAGTCAAATAATCAGGTAAAGTTTCGGAGAATTTGGCTTGGGTTTCCTGAAACAATTGTTGCATCATTTTATTGATGACACGATTGGAAATCCCTCGGTTTGCCAGGGTTTCTGTTGATGGATACACGGGTTGCATCGCTGAGCGAAGGCTTTGTTCGTGTTCCGCCATCAATTCGATTTCAGGATGCGCCATATTGAAAGTATTCCCGAAAGAGGTACATTTTCCGAAAATGACGCACATTTCATTAAGTTTCAAACTTTCGCGAATCCATTTATGACCTTGAAACCAAACGAGTTCCATTTGGCCTGTGTCGTCAACAAATGTAGCTACCAATCGTTTCTGTTTTTTACCAAATTCAACAGTTTTGACATTGATGATTTTACCAATGATTTGGACTTCGGCAATATTATTCTGCAATTCGTTGATCTTGTAATAGCGCGTCCTGTCTATGTAGCGATTGGGAAAAAAATTGAGCAAATGACCGTATTTGTGAATTCCCAATTCCTTTCGCAACAACGTGCCTCGGTTAGGACCGACGCCTTTGAGGTATTCGATGGGAGTTTCTAGGAGGTTATGCTGCATAGTTTTTATATAAAAATAGAACAAAGAGTATAGAAAATAGAATAAAGAAAAATTGAGTATAGAAGGTTAGATTTTTTGAATCTATTCTCTATTTTCTATATTCTTTTCTCTTTTGAAAGCGAAGATAGTTTTTTGTTTGGAAAAATGGAAATGAGATTGTTTGGTATTGGAGTAGAAAAAGTATATTTGAATTCTTAAACTTTCAATTAATGACAACCCATCTCGTACTACTTCGTGGCATCAATGTCTCAGGTCACAATATGATAAAAATGGAGGCTTTGAAAACAACTTTGGAAGCCATTGGTTTCCAAAACGTGCAAACCTACATTCAATCAGGAAATGTTTTTGTGGACACGGATGAAGAAAATCCGGCTGCTGTTGGTTTTAAAATAAAACAGGAAATTTTCAAGGTTTTTGGTCACGAAGTACCAATTGTGGTAATTGGTAAATTAGATTTAGAA
>CALPPA020000249.1 GCA_943325355.2 Klebsiella pneumoniae
TAAAATCTAATTTTTAGCTTTCAAAGCTTCCATTTCTCCAATAAAAGGAATTGAATCTTGAATTTCTGATTGAACTGCAGTTTGCATATAATTTTCAAACTGAATTATTTTTGCAGCGGTAACAGCACCAACAGCTTTTTTATATTTATCATAATATTTACCAAACAACTTTTGATAATCCATATTATTTTTTAAAGCCGCTTTTGCAATTTTATCAGCACTTGCATCGGTTAGATTTGCATAATTTGAAGCGTAATCTTCAATAACAGCAACTTTTGCCTGTCCAAGTGCTTTGCGCTCTGCTTCAAATTGATCATAAATTGCCCAAAATGCTTCTCCTTGAGCTTCTGGAATGGCCATAAAAGCAACAACCAATTCTTTTTTAGATTTTCCGTAAATACCCTGGATTACTTCAAGATGTTCTTTGTTTGTGCTTTGGGCAAAAACTCCTGTTGTAAATGCTACTAATAATAGTAAAAATACTTTTTTCATAATTGTCGATTTATAATTAATAATTTGTTAAATTCAATCAAAAATAAATATTTATTTGTTGTTAAAAAAATAGTTAAGCTCTTATTTTTAAGGAAATTAGTTTAATAGTTATTACTGACTATAAAAAATACAAACTTCGAAAAGTATAAATAATTTACATCTAAAAAGTTTCTCCTGCATTAAGATAAAAGGCTTTCGAATGACGACCCCAAGCATAATTCATCACTAGGTTAGTTCGAGTAGCTTTGTCGATTAAAATACGCAAACCAACACCTACTGCAGGTTGCATATACTGAAAAAGACGTATGTCTCTATCTTCATCACTTGCTGAAGTTAAATTGGCAAACACAGTGCCGCTAATTAAATTATTGCAACTGATGGGAAACCGGTATTCGGTTTCAAAATTGACTAATTTTTGTCCACGGAATAATCCTTGTACATAGCCTTTACCGCTTCGGCTGCGTTGATCCCAACCTATAGAGGGCAAATTCAAATATGGAACAGTACCCGAAGTAACGAATTGACCCGTTGCCCAAACACAAAAAACATGTTGTTTGTTGTATTTACTCAGTGGCATAAAATACCGATACTCCATAAATAAAACATTACTGGCATATTGACTTTTAGTCAAAGCTGGGTTAAATCGATAATTGATGTTGGCAAACATACCGTGATTGGTATTAATCTGATTGTCTCTTGAGTCATAAAGTAGATTGAGACTTAAGCCATTTACAAAATATTCGTTTTCATTAAAGTCATATTTTTTGCTGTAGTTGTAATGATTGGTTAAGTATCCATTGGCAATGTCTAGGGTATTGTCGGTAATGGTGGTGTACCAATCTAAATGCACTCCAGCACCTACATAATAGTTGTCTTTGACTTCCCAAGAAGCCGTTTGATGGAATTTTAAATAATTATAATCCATCGGTTCCTTAAGAGTATTTATATCAAAGTCATTGTCCTGTGACGGACGAGGGATAATATCAGATCCCAATCCATAGTTGGCTTGAGAAAAAATGTAAAAACGCCAATCTCCGCTTAGAAAAATTTTATTATTTTTAAGCATCACGCTATTCTTTACATTGATGAGCACTTGTTTTTTCTCGGTATAAGTTACTCCAAGATTAACGGATGAATATTTATCGTCAACTTTTTTTCCCTTGAAAGTATATTGGGCAACGGCTCCATAAGAAAATCCTGTAGCGGGTTGGGAACCAATGACGGGTATAATAAGAAAAAAACTATTTTTTACAGGTTTTAGAACAAGAATGGAATCCCTCTTTTTAAAAAGTTCTGGCAATGATTTTTCGGGACACTGTTTTAAAGAATCTTTTGCAGATTGAGCTTGTATAGTGAAGGTGGCTAATATAAAAAGCAATAATCCAATATTAGACAAACGGATATTATTTATAAATAATTTCATAATACAAATTTAATCAATTTTGTATTTAAATAGGCATAATTTGATACTAGAATCTTTGAGGGCACCTATAAATTAAAGCCTCTTTTAATACTATTTTACATGTAAAAAATAGATTATAAACAACATCTGATGTTCATAATCTGTTTTAATTATTTAAAACAAAAACTATTTATTTTTTAACTTCTTCTTTCTTGATTAATCCCTTGTTGTTTAGCTCTGTTTTAACAGCTAAAATAATAGCATCTATAGCCTGATTTGCTTTGGTAGGATTTAGCGTTGAAGTAGTACCCGACCAAAGTAATTTATTTGATTTCACATCATAGATATTGGTTTCCACATAATACGTCTTGTTTTCCTCGTAGTAACCTGGAGTGCCATACATGCTTCCACCATAGCCATAACCATAACCACCATAGTAACCATAACCACGACCCCAACCACCATAATAAGAGGTGCCTTGAACATAATCAGTAGATTTTGAAATATCAGTCAAACGCATCAAAATAATAGCTTCGATACCGTCTTTTAATAATTCGCTTACTACTAGGTTTTGATCTTGTTGACCTTGTTTAAAGTAATTATAAGAGGCAACAAAATTTCCTCTTGGCGAAGAGGCTACTATTTTGTCCTCGGCGATTCTTCTGGAAGAATCATCTTTTAACTGGGCAATGACCAATACTTTATTATAAGCTTGCACAGTTGCTCCATTTTAGGATGGTTCTGTCCAAGATTTTACAATTTGGGTCGATGGACTACAACCAACCATTAAACCTAAAACTACTGCCGATAAAAATAATTTGATTTTCATATTTTTTGTTTATTAAATTTTGTTACTCTAATTTAACTTATTATTTAAAATCGATAGCCTAGATTAATCATATAGCGATAGCCTATACTAGTTGTACTTTGAGCTCCAGTTTTTTCAAATTCCCCATCAGCATTTTCTCCTAGAGTACCGCTATAACCTGGAAACTTATCTTTCAATGCCTGATTAAGTTTTTCAAAAAATAATTCTCTTTCTGCATCTGTCAAATTTCCTTCTGCACTAGATTTTACTTTATAAGAAGCTATACCAGGACCCAAAAGAACCAAATCTACTGAAAATCGTTTCCAAAAAACAAACTGGTAACCCAATTCAAAACCTATTTGTTGAATTTTAAGACTCAAATCAGAATTAATGACTTTTGGTGTAGTAGAGCCCTCTTCTGTATATTCCCAATCGTGACCTTTACTAAATCTATTATAAGAATAATAAGGACCTATATAAACTCCTCTTGGAGCATTATACTTATTAAGTTTGGAAAGATAAAAACGATAATCCCCAGAAATATGAAAACCACCTTCTGATAAAACAGTTTTGCTTCTAAATTCATCTGAAAAACCATTTTCAAAATTTGGTAGTGCTGCCTGACCAATATTGATAGAAAATGATCTATTGTGTTTTAAAATTCTTTCATAACCAAAAATGAGAGATTTACCACCAAAAATCAATGGATTGGTGATATTGAAACGGATAGTGTTCTTGAATTCCTTTTCTGGATTATGCAAGCTGTCCATAGTTTGAGCCTTTGTATTGAAACTGCTTAATGCAAAAACAATCGCGAGAACTAATAGGCTTTTATGCCATTTTGAGTTAGTGTTTTTCATAAGATTTTATTTATGTTAATAGTAAGTAAATATACGAATCCTAATTCATAAAAAAAAGTTTTATTATTTAAAATAAAGATAAAATAAGGAGTTATTGATAATTATTTATTAGCATAGAAACATCAAATTTAAAAAATTATATAAATATAACATCCTTAATTA
>CALPPA020000250.1 GCA_943325355.2 Klebsiella pneumoniae
AACCACAAAGAGCACAAGGAAAGCACTAAGGACTCAAAGATTTTTTAGAACAAAAAAAACTCTGTGAGACTTCGTGTAAAACTTTGTGAGACTTTGCGTAACAACTTCATTTAAAAAAACTTCTAACTTCCAACTTCTAACTTCTAACTTTAAATTATGAATATAGATTTTTCAAAAAGCGCACAAGGATTGATTCCGGCAATTATTCAGGACAGCGAAACCAAAAGTGTTTTGATGTTGGGTTATATGAATGCGGAATCCTATCAAAAAACTTTGGACACTCAAAAGGTGACTTTTTTTAGCCGTTACAAACAAAGGCTTTGGACAAAAGGTGAAGAGAGTGGCAACTTTTTGAACTTGGTTTCCATCAAAAACGACTGTGATGATGACACCCTTTTGATACAAGTAAAACCAGAAGGTCCTACTTGCCATACAGGTTCAGATACGTGTTGGCAAGAATCTAATAATCAAGAGTATGGATTTATTTCAAAATTAGAAAAAACAATCACGATTCGAAGAGAAAATGCGGATTCCGAGAAAAGTTATGTTGCTTCTTTATTTAAATTGGGGATCAATAAAATTGCTCAAAAAGTAGGTGAGGAAGCCATAGAAGTGGTTATTGAAGCCAAAGATGATAACGATGATTTGTTTTTAAACGAAAGCGCAGATTTGCTTTTTCACTACTTGATTTTATTACAAGCCAAAGGATTTCATTTGAATGATGTTGTCAATATATTAAAAGGTCGCCAGAAATAAAAAAACATTCTTGACTAATTTTCATACATAAAAACTCAATAGTTTAATCATTTACTATTGGGTTTTCTTTTTTTCTTTTTTATCCAATAGCATTCCACTATATTTACTTTTTTATTACAAATTATAGTACCACAATGCAAGAGATGAATTCAGAGAATACGATGATTACGCAAGAATTAAATACATTAAAAAAGGGATTCCAAATCCTTTTGAAAACAGATGAAGATGATGCTCGACCAGTATATATTTCAGGGAATTTCAACAATTGGAGAACACAGGACAAAGACTTTTTGATGGAACATATCGGAAATAATTTGTACCAATATGAGTTTCCAAACGATTTTGATTATCCAAAAGAGCTTTTCTATAAATTCACCAAAGGAGATTGGAGCGAAGTCGAAATTGATGCTCACGGAAACCGTACTGAAAACCGTTCGACTAAAAAAAATTCAGGAATTCAAAAAGAATTTGTAGCTCGATGGAGAAAAAACTGGTTGCCATTCAAACAATCTTTTTTACCTCAAGTATTGCTGATTTCAGATGAATTTGAAATTCCGCAACTTAATAAAACCAGAAAAATTTGGGCATTACTTCCGCACGATTATGATTCGTCTACTGAAAGTTATCCTGTGATGTATTTGCAGGATGCACAAAATTTATTCAACGAAGACGCTCCTTATGGCAATTGGGAAATTGATAAAAAACTGGCTGTTATGGCCGAATATAAAATTGGTAAAATCATCATAATTGCCATAGAACACGCCGAAAAAGAACGAATCAAAGAATACAATGTAGGAAATACAGTGCTAGGAAAAGGGCAAGGAAAAAAATATATTCGCTTTGTTACTGAAACCTTGAAGCCTTTTGTGGATAGTAATTTTAGAACCAAAAAAGAACGAGAATTCACAGGAATAGGAGGAAGCTCGATGGGCGGTTTGATTAGCGTATTTTGCGGATTGATGTATCCTAAAATATATGGAAAATTAATGATTTTTTCACCTTCTCTTTGGGTAGTTCCTAAACTAATTATTGATTCTGATAATGAAAATACTGATGACACTAAGATTTATTTGTATGCTGGAGGTGACGAGAGTGAAACAATGATTGAGCACGTGAAAACTTTTAAACAAAATATGATTGCAAGCGAATTTGTCAAAGATAAAATGAAAATTAATTTGAGCATTAATATGCAAGGAAAGCACAGTGAAAGGTATTGGAGCGACGAATTTCCGAAGGCAATTGAATGGTTATTTTTTAATTCAAAATAAAATTATATTATGAAAACAATCACATTAAAAAATCTAGAAGGTTTTTCTGGTACTATTTTGATTCCTGTTTTTGAAACGTATGAGAAGAGTTTGGTGCCAATTGAATTCCACGGGGTTTCGGTTCATTCAAAAGTATTCTACGGAAAAAAAGACACACATTATGTTGTTGAAAAATATGATTGTATCCATATATTTATTGGATTGGGAAAAGTGATAGATTATAAATCATTAAAAACTACTTTCCGAAGAATTTCCTCCAAACAAAAAGAATTACTAGGAATTGAAGTTGCTTTGGTTTTACCAGAACAATTATCAAATGAGCAAATTGAAGCTGCGATTTTAGGATTGTATTTAGGAACATACAATTTAGGTCATTTTAAAAAAACAGAAAAACATCCTTTTTTGAAAGACAGTTTTGAATTATTACTGCTATCAAAAATAAATTATTCTGATACGGTGTCAAAAGCTATAAAAATAGCCAAAGCACAACTCGAAATTTTAAATCTGGTCGATTTGCCTCCAAATGTTGTGACTCCAAAATACTTGTCTAACTGGGCTAACGAAAGCGGAAAAAAATTCGGTTTTGATGTCGAAGTTTTAGGTTTCGAAGCTTCAAAAAAAGCAGGATTAGGCGCATTTTTATCCGTTGGAAAAGGAAGCGAAAACGAACCGCAATTTGTCATTATGAATTATGTTCCCGAAAATACCACTGCTAAAACAAAGCACTTTGGTTTGGTGGGAAAAGGAATAACTTTTGATACCGGTGGATTGAATATTAAAACTGCGGGAATGCTGCATATGAAATGTGATATGGCTGGTGGAGCGGCTGTTTTTGGAGCAATGCAATTGATTGCCGATTTAAAATTGCCGGTTAAAGTCACAGCAATAGTACCTTGCGCTGAAAATTCGGTGGACGCTAAATCGTTTTTACCTAGCGATGTCATTCATTCTTATGCTGGTCATTCGATTGAAATTGTTGATACAGATGCTGAAGGAAGATTGGTTTTGGCGGATGGATTGTCGTATTTAATCAAGAATTTCAAACCTGAATTTATTGTTGATATTGCCACGTTAACAGGAAGTAGCGTGGGAACTTTTGGTTATGAATGTGGCGCTTTGTTTACCAATAATGAAGCTATTTCAAAGAAATTACAAGAATCTGGAGATGCGATTGGGGAAAGACTTTGGCAATTACCACTTTGGGATTGCTATAAATCAGATATTGAAAGCGATATAGCTGATGTGAAAAATTACAGCGGAAAACCAGTTGCTGGTGCCATTTCTGCAGCAAAATTTTTGGAATATTTTACTGAAGAGCACAAAGCTTGGGCACATCTTGATATTGCCGGAGTGGCGTATGGTGATGACGAATTTGCAAAAAGCAAACACGCAACCGCTTATGGTGTTCATTTATTAACTAAATTCATTGAAAATTTATAAATATGGAAATATCTAAAACTTTCATCTGTATTTCGAATTATTTTAAAGGTTCCGATTTTTTAATCCATTTAAAAAGCCTTGGTAACAAAGTCTATTTAATTACTAGCGAAAAACTGCGAGATAAACCTTGGCCTTTTGATCACATAGACGAAGTTTTCTATATGGCTGGACAAGATGTAGATTGGAATTTAGAGCATTTGTTGATGGGTGTTGGCAATCTAATGAAATCCAATAAAATTGATGCTATTGTAGCATTAGA
>CALPPA020000251.1 GCA_943325355.2 Klebsiella pneumoniae
CAACCCACAAACAAAAGGCTTGTAACTAGTAGTGTTAATATTGATTTAGTGAATTTCATTTTCATTTGGGTTTCTATAAATTAATAATCTCATTGTCGAGAACAAATTTAATCAAAAAAAGGACTGCTAATTCATAAAATAATTACAATTTTGAGCCAAAATTTTGTTTATGGATTCGAAACAGTTGAAATGGGTTTATTTAATTACGCTAGCGTTAATTTGGGGAAGCTCTTTTATTCTAATTAAGAAAGGTCTGGTTAGCTTAACGCCAATGCAATTAGGGTCGTTACGAATTATTTTTGCTGCTCTATTTTTGTTGTTGATAGGGTTCAAAAGTTTGGCAAAAATTCCCCGCTTTCAATGGAAATACATCGCTTTGACGGCAACGCTAGGGACGTTTATTCCCGCTTTCCTTTTTTCAATAGCACAAACTCAAATAGATAGTTCTGTAAGTGCCATTCTTAATTCCCTTACACCATTAAACACAATGATTTTGGGAGGAATAGCCTTTGGATTAAGTTTCAAAAGGGCGCAGGTTTTTGGCGTTTTTATTGGATTAGTAGGAACTTTTATGTTAATTATAAATGGAGCTCTTAATCATCCAGAGCAAAATTATTATTATGCCATTTTAATTATAATTGCCTCGATTTGTTATGCAACCAATGTCAATTTAATCAAGAAATATCTATCCGATTTGAGTCCTTTGAGTATTACGACAGGAAATTTTTTGGTTTTGCTGTTTCCGGCTTTACTTGTTTTGGTCGCCTCTGATTTTTTTGATGTAATTGCTGTTGAAAGTGTTCAGCATTCTATGCTGTATATTATTATTTTGGGAGTTGTAGGAACGGGAATTGCCAATATAATTTTCTTTAAAACCATTCAAATTTCATCTCCTGTTTTTGCTACTTCTGTTACTTATTTAATACCAGTTGTGGCTTTTGGATGGGGATTATTAGATAATGAAATGTTGACTCCTGTCCAGTTTCTAGGGGCTTTTATTATTTTGTCAGGGGTTTATTTGTCATCCAAAAAGTAGTAATCAGTATTTAGTAATCAGTTTGTAGCTTAATAGAAACAACAAAGGCTGTCTTTTTCAGACAGCCTTTGTTTATTTATTTTAGATTAAACTATTGAAAATCAGCATCAGAAACACCTTCGTTGATTTTTACATCAGACATTTTTATATCCAATTCAAAACCTACATTTTGTATAATGTTAAAGGGAACTTTCACGCCTTTCACGTCTCTATAATCTCCGTAAGTTGTAGTTTGCGTCATCGATTTTCCGCCTTGCTCCATTGTTTTCGCTTCGGCTACTTTAAGACCAGATTTTGTATCATAATACAAAGTAGTTTTCCCGTTTTTAAGGGCATAAGCTTCGCTACCGTTTATGGATTCAATTCCAGTTAGCACTAAACCTTCTTTCTTTGCTAATTTCAATTCTTCAAAAGTAGTTGCACTAGCTTGCATTTCGGTTAAATCGTCACCTTCTATTTTTTTTGTTTGTCCTTGTTGCACAACATAAGCTCCTTTTTCATTGACCACTTGTTTCATCAAACTCATTGGTCCCATTGCAATTTCTGTCAATAATTTACCTTTGGCATCAACTTTATTGGTAAATGTCAATGGTGAAGGAGCTTGCGGAATAGATGCGGATCCCAACATTGAAATAGTTTTTACTGCATTTACTGCTTTTTCTCCACCAATCGCCTTGATGTAATTGTCCAAAACAATTTTTGTAGTTATTCCAGCGGGAACTTCTTTTTTAAGCACCGGTTTTTCTACTGGATTTCCGAATTTGTCAAAGTAAAATATTGGAATTTTAAGTTTTTCTAATCCCGGAATAACATCCGCGCCTTTTCCTGTGATTACAATACGAGTGTTGTCGACAAGAAAATATTTATTGGCGGCAAGCTGCACTTGCTCTGGAGTTACTGCATTTATGTTTTTGATATAGTTCTCATAAAAATCTGCTGGAAGATCTTCAGTTTCAATATTCAAAGCATATCGAGCTACTGATTGTGGTTTTTCGACTTGCATTACAAAACGGCCAATGTAACGTGCTTTTACGTCATTTAGTGCTTGTTCGGTAACTTTTTCGGTTCTAATTTTTTTGATTTCATTCATAAATTCCACAACGGAACTGTCTGTAACCATATTTCTTACCGCCGATGTTGATTTAACTTTTGAATCATATTTACCAGATCCAATTTCAGCATAAGCTCCGTAAGTCCAACCATGCTTTTCTCTTAAATTCTGGAATAAATAACTTTCTCCACCACCTCCTAGAATATAAGTTGCAATTGCTGATGAAAAGAAATCAGGGTCACTCATTTTTAAATTTATCGTATTTACTAATGCAATTTCAGATTGCACCGCAGTAGGCATATCTATAAAGTTGATTTGCGTAAAGTCAACATTTTTTGGGGCTGGATATGTTGTTTTAGGGGTGCTTCTTTTTTCCCATTTCCCGAACAATTTTTCTACAAAAGGCTTGATTTTTTTATATTTTACATCTCCAATGATTACTAAATATGCATTTTCTGGAACAAAATAGTTTTGATAATTGGTTTCCACATCAGCAAGAGAAACTTTATTTAACGTTTCTGCTGTTACAAATTCACCTGATGGGTGATTTTTCCCAAAGGCTAAAGCATCAGTAACTCTATTAGAAATTGCTGTAACACTCTTTTCTTGCGTTTTAAGGCCTTCGAGCATTTTAGCTTTTTCTTTGTCAAACTCCACTTGTGTAAAATTAGGATTTAAAGCGCCTTCCGCCATCAATTCTAGTATTCGATTAGCGTATTTAGAAAGAGAATTTGCACTAGCTCCATTTGCGCTAAAGTTGACATTCGCACCTAAAAAGTCTATCTCTTCGTTAAAAACGTCTTTGGATATTGTTTTAGAACCATTTCCAATTAAACTGCTTGTCATTTGGTCTACACCTTTTATTTTACCTTCTACAAAGGGGGCATTGTCTAGGGTTAGATTATAAGTTACTCGGGGTAATTTATTGTCTTCTACAATCATCACTTTTAAACCGTTTGCCAAAACAAAGGTTTGAGGTTTTTTGATATTTACCACAGGAGCCTTTCCAGGCTTAGGTTGCGGACGATCTTGTGCTTGCATAATTCCGGTTAAGAACAAAATGAATAGTACTATACTTGTTTTTTTCATGATAGGGATGTCTTAGTTTTGAGCTTTTTCAGTTGAAGGAACGTAGTCCAAAATCAATCTTTGATTAGGATTTAAGTATTTTTTTGCCACTTCTCTAATTTCTTCGCGGGTTATAGAATGGTATAATTCAATTTCGGAATTAATTAAATTGATATCGCCGTAGAGCATATAATATTTAGCCAAGTTTTCAGCGATTCCTTCTAAATTAGAATTGGCATTTACAAATTGATTATCATAGGTATTTTGTAGTTTTTGAAAGTCTTTTTCCGAAATTAAATCCGTTTGAACTTTTAGTATTTCCTCATCTATTTCTTTTGTTATGTCTTCGGATGTAGAAGGTGCCATTGGCAAACCATACAAAACATACATGCCGTAATCTTCTTGGCTTAAATTAACAGCACCAATTTCTAAAGCCATTTTCTTCTCGTCCACTATTTTTTTATACAATTTAGAACTTTTCCCATTGCTTAAATAAGAAGAAATTAAGTCCAAAACTCTGGCATCTCTAGTTTTCATCGATGGAGTTCTGTATGAAG
>CALPPA020000252.1 GCA_943325355.2 Klebsiella pneumoniae
ATCAGTGCATTTTAAAACTTATTCAAAGTTACAAAAAAAGAATAAATAACTTATAAATAGGTTTTTAAGTTTTTTAAAGAAATTTTTAATAATATTTTTTAGGAATGATTTAACTTCAATAAACAGAATGTTTAAGTTAATTTTAAATAAAGTCATATATTTATAAAAAAAATAGTTTTTTAAACCTTAGTCAATTAGTATTTTATGAAAAGAAGAACCTTTTTAACCACAACAACTTTAGCAACTGTCGGACTTGCAACTCTCATTGTTGAAGGTTGTAATGGTTCCAAAAAAGATATTGGAGATAAAAAAAATGATGACGATTCTACCAAATCTTTTGAACTTGATGAAGAAACTATCACTAGTTTAAGGAAAAAATTGGATTCAGGTATGTATAGTTCTGAACAATTAGTAGAATTATACCTAAAACAAATTGAATCGATAGATAAAAACGGACCTACTTTAAATGCAATAATTGAAATTAATCCTGATGCTGTTTCAATTGCTAAGGAAATGGATAACGAGAGGAAGAATGGAAAAAATAGAGGTACATTACATGGTATTCCAGTTCTTATAAAAGATAATATTGATACGGCTGATAAAATGCAAACAACAGCAGGGTCTTTGGCAATGATTGGAAATATAGCTTCTCAAGATGCATTTATTGTTAAAAAATTACGAGATGCAGGAGCAATAATTATTGGAAAAACTAATTTAAGTGAGTGGGCTAATTTTCGTTCTATACAATCCTCTTCAGGTTGGAGTGGTCGTGGCGGTCAGACGAAGAATCCTTATATTTTAGATCATAATCCTTGTGGTTCTAGTGCTGGATCTGGAGTTGCTGTATCGGCTAATTTATGTGTAATTGCAGTTGGTACTGAAACAGATGGATCAATTGTATGTCCAGCTTCTGTAAATGGCATCGTTGGTATTAAACCTACAGTTGGATTAGTTAGTCGATCAGGAATTATCCCTATATCAAAAACACAAGACACAGCTGGACCTATGGCTAGAACCGTTAAAGATGCAGCGATTTTATTAGGGGTACTTTCGGGTATAGATAATAAAGATTTGATTACAAATCAAAGTAAGGGAAAAAGTTTTACTGATTATACTCAGTTTTTGGATTTGAATGCTTTAAAAGGGAAGCGCATTGGTATTGAAAAAAAACCTCAAGGTTATAATAAATCTATTAATGCTCTTTTAGAGAATACTATTACTATATTAAAACAAAAAGGAGCTACAATTATTGAAATTGACTATATAGATAAAATAAATTCTTTGGGAGAAGCTGAATTTGAAGTTTTGCAATATGAATTTAAAGAAGGATTAAACCATTATTTATCTAGTGCTAACGCCAAAGTTAAATCCTTAAAGGATGTGATAGATTTCAATTTGGCTAATGAAGATAAATCAATGCCTTATTTTAGACAGGAAACCTTGGAAAGTTCAAATTTAAAACTTGGACTTCAAGATAAAAAATATAAAGATGCCCTAAACAAAAGTTTCAACGGCAGTAAAATGATTTTGGACTCACTTTTTTTCGAAAATAAACTTGATGCGGTTTGTGGGATAACAATGGGGCCATCGTGTAGTATAGATGTAATTTATGGAGATCGTTGGGGTGGGTATTCGTTAACAATGCCTGCTGCTGTTAGTGGATACCCACATATTACAGTACCGGGTGGAAAAGTATATGATTTACCTGTTGGTTTATCATTTTTTGGAACATCTTATAGCGAGCCAAAACTTATCGGAATTGCTTTTGCATATGAGCAAGCATCTAAACATAGGGTTAAACCTGAGTTTAAAAAATCATTTTTATAATTAGTTGTCGGTTTTAATAAACTTAATTACTTTTTCAATTACTAAATGATTTCCAAGTATTTTGCGATGGCCTAAGCCTTCAGTTAAAAATAATTCGCCGTTTTTTAAGTGTTTGTGAATATTAATTCCTGCAGATACTGGGACTTCGGGATCATTTTTATCATGGACTACTAAAACAGGAATAGTTATGTCCATTGCAGATTTGTAGCCAGAATAACTATCCATTTCTACTCCATATTTTTTTTCAAAATACAATCGTAATTGGGTACTAATTATGGGATTTAATTCTAGTTTTGCGACAAAATCGTCTAAAATATCCGTAACAATATCACCACTTCCAATGATTGCTAAATGATTTATTGCTAATCCTTTTTTGACAGCATTTAGCAGAGACATTCCTCCTAAAGAATGACCGACAGCTGCATCAAAAGGGCCAAATTGCCTTTCGATTTCTAAAATTGTTTCGATAAAATCAGACATAATAGTAGATTTTCCGGGAGATTTTCCGTGAGCAGGTGCGTCGAAACTTACTATGGAATAACCTTCTTTTATTAATTCATCTGCAATTTTGAATAGCTGTGTTCCTCGTCCTGACCAACCGTGAACCAATAAAATTTTCTTGCTACTTTTAGCATATTGGTAAAGAACCACTTTTTTATTTATTTTAGGAATTTCAATTAATTTTTTTGTGCTTTTGGCATCCATTTCCAATTCTCTTTTTGGAATTTTATGTTTTATGGGAGATGTAAATAACTTTGCAGCAAAAAGCGTCACAAGTTTTGGCGAGAAATAAGCGATTATTTTACTGCTGAGTAGAATTATTTTAGGAATTTTCAATGATTGGGTATGATTAGAAGTTTTTTTTATTACATTAATAAATTTTCATTCAAGCTGTTTTTTTATAATTTTTTTACTAAATTTATAAAAAAACATAAATGTAGTGTAATTTATAAAGTAATATTTGCCATTTATGCTAAATCTTGTATAGAATTTTATTAATCTTACTATTAGCCTGAAGATAATTTGAATACGAAAAAATATAGAATGGAGATATTTCATATAGGAGCAGAGTGTTATCCAGTAGCAAAAGTGGGCGGTTTGGCCGATGTAGTTGGAGCGTTACCAAAATATCAAAATAATAGTGAACACATAGTGAGGGTTGTTATTCCTCATTATGATACAGCATTTATAAAAGAAAATAAATTTGATTGTGTTCATTCAGGTTTTGTGAAATTGGGAAATTTTAATTTTCCCTTCACTGTTCAAAAAGAAAAAAAAGATAATTTAGGGTTTGAGTTGTATTTAGTTGAAATTCCCGATTTGTTCGATAGAAAAGATATTTACGGTTATGAAGATGATATAGAACGTTTTTTGTCTTTTCAGATTGCCACATTAGATTGGATAAGTACCCGAAATGAAGTTCCTGATATTATAAATTGTCACGATCATCATACCGGATTGATTCCGTTTATGATGCTTTATGCCAATAAATATGAGAAACTTAGGAAAACACCAACGGTAATTACGATACATAATTCGATATATCAAGGGCAGTTTGGATTTAATAAATTGTATTATTTACCCGACTTTGATTTGTCCAAAGTAAATTTTTTAGAATGGAATGACAAGATTAATTCCTTAGCATCAGCTATAAAATGTGCCTCGGCAGTAACAACAGTTTCGCCTAATTATTTGAATGAAATAAATAATTCGGCTTATGGATTAGAATCATTGTTTAACATTGCAAGACACAAATCAAAAGGTATTTTGAACGGAATTGATTTGGAAGTTTGGAATCCTAAAACAGATAAAATGCTGTCAACCAATTATTCGACCAGACATTTCGAAAAAGGAAAGCAGGTAAACAAAGAA
>CALPPA020000253.1 GCA_943325355.2 Klebsiella pneumoniae
CATACTGGTCGTAGATACAATTTGTTTGATTATATAGGTCACCCAGAAGCCGAAAGAGTAATTATCATTATGGGTTCTGCCGAAGGTCCTGTTAAAGAAGCTCTAGATGTAATGTTAGCCGAAGGTGAAAAAGTAGGTGTTATTTTGGTTCGTTTATTTAAACCATTTTCTATAGCTGCCTTTGTTGATTCTTTACCAAAAACAGTTCAAAAAATTGCTGTTATGGATAGAACTAAAGAACCAGGAAGCGTTGGTGATCCTCTTTATTTAGACATTGTTACTGCACTTGTTGAAAGCGGAAGAGATATGCCTACTGTAGTTGCTGGTCGTTACGGATTGTCATCCAAAGAGTTTACTCCAGCGATGGTGAAAGGAATTTATGAAGAATTGTCGAATAAAAAACCTAAAAATCACTTTACAATTGGTATCAATGATGATGTGACTTTTAGAAGTTTATATTATGATACAAAATTCGATATTAAAGGAAAATCAATTAGCTGTATGTTTTATGGTCTAGGATCTGATGGTACTGTAGGAGCGAATAAAAACTCGATCAAAATCATTGGAGAAACTACTGATAATTATGTTCAGGGTTATTTTGTTTATGACTCCAAAAAAGCGGGTGCTCAAACTATTTCGCATTTGCGTTTTGGACCAGATCCAATCAACTCCAACTATTTAATTGATAAAGCCGACTTCATAGCCAGTCATAAATTTAATTTTATCGAAAAATTCAATATGATTGCCGATTTGAAACACGGTGGTACTTTCTTATTAAACTCTCCTTATTCAAAAGAAGAGATTTGGGGAAGATTGCCAATTCAAATTCAACAAGGAATTATTGATAAAGAAGTTAAATTTTATGTAATTGACGCTACAAAAGTGGCGTTTGAGGCAAGTCTAGGAAAAAGAGCCAATACCATTTTACAAACTTGTTTCTTTGCCATTTCAGGAATCTTACCTAAAGACGAAGCGATTCAAAAAATTAAAGATGCTATTGTTAAATCCTACTCTCATAAAGGAGAAAAGGTGGTGAAAATGAACTTTAATGCCGTTGATAAAGCTTTGGAAAATTTACATCAAGTTGATTATCCAAAAGTAGCTACAAGCGAAAAGCATTTGGCATCAGCGATGAAAAATGCGCCTGATGGTTTTGTTACTGAGGTGTTAGAAAAAATATTAGCCGGTTTTGGAGACGAACTTCCAGTAAGTGCTTTCTCTATCGATGGAACTTTCCCTACAGGAACTTCCCAATACGAAAAAAGCGGAATTGCCGACTTTATTCCCGTTTGGGATGACGAAAATTTATGTACACAATGTAATAAATGTGTTGCTATTTGTCCTCACGCAGCCATTCGATCTAAAGTAGTTAATAACGAAGATTTGGCTAGTTTTCCAACTTCTTTAAAAAGTGTTCCAGCCATTGGACGACCATTTTCTAAAGAAAACGAATCATACATCTTGCAAGTTTCACCCGAAGATTGTACAGGTTGTGATCTTTGCGTGGTGGTTTGTCCAGCAATTAGCAAAGAAAAAGAAAACTTCAAGTCCATCAATATGAGGAAAAAAATTGAACATGATGTTGTTGAAAATGTAAACTGGGATCATTTTGTAAGTTTACCTTATTATGATCGTACTTTATTACCAATAACGAATGTAAAAGGCTCTCAATTCTTAGAACCTTTATTTGAATTCTCAGGAGCTTGTTCAGGTTGCGGAGAAACGCCTTATATCAAGATGGTTACCCAATTGTATGGCGATAGTATTATGATTGCAAATGCAACGGGATGTTCTTCTATTTATGGAGGAAATTTACCAACGACACCTTATAAAACCAATGAATTTGGTAGAGGTCCAGCTTGGGCAAATTCACTTTTCGAAGACAACGCCGAGTTTGGATTAGGTCTAAAATTAGGATTGTCCAAAAAACAAGAAATCGCTGTTGATTTATTAAAATCATTAGAATCAGTTGTTGGAACGGAAATAGTAGAAGCTATTTTAAACAACACCGAAGAGACAGAAGCTTTGAAAAACGAAAAATTTGATCAAATTGATGCACTCAAAAAAATATTGTCAAATCTTGGCGATAACAATGAAGATGCTAAAAAATTAAATCAATTGACCGAATATCTTCGCAAGAAAGCAGTTTGGATTTTTGGTGGAGACGGTTGGGCTTATGACATCGGTTATGGTGGAGTAGATCACGTTTTATCCACTGGAGAAGACATCAATATTTTAGTAATGGATACTGAAGTTTATTCAAACACTGGTGGACAAGCCTCTAAATCGACTCCTCTTGGAGCAAGTGCTAAATTTACTATTGGTGGTAAAAAAACAGGTAAAAAATCCTTAGCGCTTCAAGCTATTTCTTACGGAAATGTTTATGTAGCTCAAATTGCAATGGGTGCGAAAGATCTACAATCTCTAAGAGCAATAGAAGAAGCAGCGGCTTATCCTGGACCCTCATTAATCATTGCTTATTCTCATTGTGGTGAACACGGATACGAATTGAAACATGCTATCGATCAACAAGAAAAAGCGGTTGATAGTGGGTATTGGCCACTCTTTAGATTCGACCCTTCAGAAGTAAAAGGCAAAAAATTCAAATTAGATTCTAAAGCGCCAAGTATTCCTTTGAGTGACTTTATGTATAACGAATCTCGTTTTACAAGAGTTGTGAAAGAAAATGCCGAATTAGGAGCTACCTTGCTTACTCAAGCTCAGGAAGAAGTAGATTCTAAATGGGAAAGATTAGAATTGTATAGAGATTTGTAAATCGTTTAAAATATTTTTCAAAACTAATTAAATAAAGGTGAATTGGTTTAATGAAAAACCTACTCGGGATTTAAAATCTTGGGTAGGTTTTTTTATTTATGATTTGTAACCAAAAAACGATGCCCACGTTAAACTTGCTAATAAAATCAAAATTATCTCAATTCCAAATTAGTTTTTTCTCAATTTATAATCGTATTTTTGCATCGTTTTTGCAAACTATTCGCTTGCAATTTCAACAAACAACAACAACTACAAGAACAATAAGAATGAATCAAACGAAATATATTTTTGTTACAGGCGGAGTTACGTCTTCTTTAGGGAAGGGGATTATTGCGGCTTCATTGGCAAAATTATTACAGGCAAGAGGATATCGAACGACCATCCAGAAGTTTGACCCATATATCAACGTAGATCCAGGAACATTAAATCCATACGAACACGGAGAATGTTATGTGACCGATGATGGCGCAGAAACCGATTTGGATTTAGGTCATTACGAACGTTTCTTAAATGTCCCAACTTCTCAGGCGAATAATGTGACCACAGGAAGAATTTACCTTTCGGTTATTGAAAAAGAAAGAAGAGGAGAGTTCCTTGGAAAAACAGTTCAAGTGGTTCCTCATATTACCAATGAAATTAAAGACAGAATGCAATTGCTGGGTAAATCTGGTGATTATGACATTGTAATTACTGAAATTGGCGGAACTGTAGGTGATATTGAATCGTTACCTTATATAGAATCAGTTCGTCAATTGGTATGGGATTTGGGCGAGAACAATGCAATCGTAATTCATTTGACTTTGGTTCCTTATTTGGCTGCAGCCGGAGAATTAAAAACTAAACCTACCCAACATTCCGTTAAGACCTTGATGGAAAGCGGAATAAAAGCAGATATTTTAGTTTGTA
>CALPPA020000254.1 GCA_943325355.2 Klebsiella pneumoniae
CTAGGCAAAAACAAGGCATTGGATTGTCTATAATCCGCTTGTGCTGATTTGAACGCCTGATTTGCAATACGGAGTTGCAGGTTTTTGTCGTTGGCTTTTTGTATAATATCTTTTTTGGAAATGGTCAAGGTATCTTGCCCAAAACCCAAAGCCGAAACAGAAAGCGTTACAATTAGAAATAGTAAATTGATTTTCCTCATAATGATTGTTCTTGATTATGGGGCAAAGATATAGGGGTAAGATTTTTTGTTCAGTAACAAGTGTTACATTGATGGATAAAATAATAATCAGTGCAATTTTCTTTAAAATATAATTGTAGGATTTGTTTTATGTAAAATAAAATGGGTATATTTGGAATTGAAAAGATATGAAGATTGCAAAGAATTATAAAGATATTGTAAGTGTCAAATTCTAGCCAACAAGCAATAATCAATTCCTTGAATTGGAAATCAATAGGTTCTTACTAATAACAATTACTAGTACAATAAAAAATCACAAAATGAAAAACGGTATCTACATTTCAAGTCTAATTTTAATTGGAATTTCAATTTTCCTATTAGTAGAATATCCTAATTCTGGTAGAATGAGTTTAATAACGGGTGCAATGACTTTTATAGGTTTTGCTCTGAATATTGCAGTGTATACGTTGAATAAAAAACTATAAATTAATTAAAAATAATGAAAAATACCTCATTCCTCTTGGCTTGTTTGTTTGTAATCAACGCCTTTTCGCAAGACAAAAAATTATGGGCAAAATCGGTCATCAATCATAAAGCACCCAAACTGCAGGTCGAAAAATGGCTTACAGACAAGCCAGATACCAAAGGAAAATTTGTGCTTATCGATTTTTGGGCCACTTGGTGTGGTCCTTGCCGAAGAGCCATTCCAGATTTGAACAAATTTAAAACAGAATTTGAAAAAGATTTAATTGTGATAGGCATCAGCGACGAAACGCAAGAAAAAGTGGAGAGTATGACAAATCCTAAAATGGACTATTACAGTGCCATCGACACCGAAAGAAAAATATATGATTCACTGGAAATTCAAGGGATTCCACATTGTATTTTAATCGATCCGAATGGTATTGTACGTTGGGAAGGCTATCCAACATTAACTGGTTTTGAATTGACTTCGGAAGTCATCAAAGACATTATTGAAAAGTACAAGCTGTAATACAACAATCAATAAAACCGGCAAATCAAAGGATAAAACCACTCGGTTGTAATCCTCCTTTTTACATATGTTAAAAATCTTTTTTTTTTGATTGTTTAATACAGCACTGAATTAGTAAATCGAGCTAAAGTCAGTTTTACGCTGGTGCCAAAAACAAAAAATCAGTTTTATATGCTATAGTGCTATTTCAATTTATATTAGTTTTTCATTATATTTGTTTGTCTTGAAACATTCTCTTTTACATATTGATGTTTTTTATACCCTTTTGTTAGACCTTAACTTCATAAAATGGTACTTCAAGAATACACTCCTAGTTTGAATCTTTCGGAACACATTCGTACGTTCCGACTGGTGCATTATGAGTATAAATTGGATGGCTCATTACCTATTAAAGCTTATCCACCAAGACCTGAACAGTGTTTGAGCTTTTATGCAAGAGACTTTGAAACCGTTGAATATCAGAATAGTGGAAAAAAGACAGGGAATCTTTCGACAGTTTTGTTTGGACATCAAACCGAAGTAACCAACCGTTTTGTAGGGAATAATTTTTTATTGATACAGGTTGTTTTCAAACCAGGAGGATTATACAGAATGACAGGTATTCCCTCTAATTATCTTACCAATCAATATATCGACGCTGAAACCGTTTTTTCAAAAGAAATAAAACAGGTGAATGACAAGATAAATGACTGCAAGACATTCATACAAATGATTGCAGTAGTGGAAACATTTTTATTGAATGAGTTAAAACGAAATGCTTCGGACATGCATCCTTTGGACATAGCTACAACGAATCTTTTTACAAGCGAATGGATACCAAGCGTTGATGTTTTGGCCAAAAAATCATACCAATCTACGCGACATCTAGAACGAAATTTTAAGGAACGTATGGGCATTTCACCAAAATACTTTTTGAAGGTATTGCGTTTTGAGAATGCTTTTAGAATGAAAAATAAAAACCCTCAATTGGACTGGCTTAGCATAGCGATTCATTGTGGATATTACGACTACCAGCACCTTGCCAGAGACTACAAAGATTTGACAGGGCTAACGCCAAATCAATTTCACGTAATAGATTTAAAAGCTCCCGAAAGGTTATTTGGAGAAGCTGACACCTATTGAAATATGTCGCATTTGTACCACTGAACTTTCTTATTGCTGTTTTTTCTTTGCATCGAACTTAAAACTATTTCAGTATGCAAAGACGAAAATTTATTGCAACAGCGGCTGCTTCTATTCCAGCCCTTGCACTAGGACAAACGATTTCGGCTCCAGAAATCAGAACAGACAAAGGTTTTGTTGTTAAAGCAAACGAAAGCCGATTCAATGAATCTACACTACTTTTTGGTGGCACAAGTCCCAACAATATTAAAGTATCAAGCAAAGACACCGATGGAAATCTAACCGTATTTGAATACATCGGAAATGTAAAAGGTGGTCCACCATTGCATATTCATCACAATCAAGACGAAATTTTCTTTATAGTAGAAGGTGAATATACTTTTAAAGTGAGTGATACCATACATCAATTGAAAAAAGGAGATACGATTTTTTTACCTAGAAAACAGCCTCACGCTTTTGCACAAACTTCCGAAAAAGGTAAAATGTACTTTATGTTTCAACCATCAGGTAAAATGGAAGATTTTTTTAGAAAACTAGCCACTTTTAAAGGTCAACCGACTCCAGAGGAAGGAGCAAAATTATTTTCAGATCACGAAATGCAGGTCGTAGGTCCTCCTTTGGAATTTTAAAAAAAAAGTCTAAGGCTCTGTTTTTTAATATTCACTCATAATTAAAACAAACCATATTAATCAAAGTTAAAAATAGTAACATTAACTAGTATATATGATAAATATCAATATTTAAGCGGTTTAATCTGTCTAAATTTGTTTTCAAATTGAATTTTTTTGATTTTTTTGAATAGATCAAATGATATTGATATTTATAAATAGTAATTATGAAAAATAGACTACTCGTTTTGTTATTTATCAGCATTTTTTTTGCTTGTAATCACACTGAAAAAATCAATGAATCAAAATTTTCTCCACTGCAAAAACTCGAAGAAGGAAACAAACGATTTGCTTCCGGAAAACCTGTTCATCCTGATGAAACACTCGAAAGATTGCGTGAACTTAAAAAAGGACAACATCCATTTGCTATTGTGGTCAGTTGCTCCGATTCGAGAGTGCCTGCCGAATTGGTTTTTGACCAAGGTCTTGGCGATATTTTTTCAATTCGTACTGCTGGAAATATAATGGGAGATTATGAATTAGGCAGTATTGAGTATGCTGTTGAACATTTAGATTGTAAGTTGATATCGTTATGGGACACAAAGATTGTGGCGCCATAAAGGCATTTATCACATCAGATGGGCATTACAATCATTCGGATCATATCAAAAAAATTATAGAATACATTGAAAGTGAGCAAGAAGAAAAAGATCTAGCAAGTCATCATGAATTGAATGTCAA
>CALPPA020000255.1 GCA_943325355.2 Klebsiella pneumoniae
AATTTATGGTTTGTTTGTCGCCAAGAACATTATTTTTGCTGTCGATAACTTGAACATAATATTCTTTATCTCCCGATTTCGCAATTTGATTTTCGGCAATAGTAAAACTAATTTTTAGCACATCGGCTCTACCTGCTTTATCAGTAGCAATTTGTTTTCCAGAACTTCTTAATTTATAAGCAGCAGTTTGCATATTCAATACAGTTAATTTAGAACCTTTTTCAACTGTTTTTGCTAAATCTTCGTTTTGACCTACTAATACCTCATTGTATTTTTTTGATTCACCTAGAACAACTACAGTGCTATCACGTTCATTCGTTAAGGTTTTGTTTTGTATTTTCAAACCTTCATTTTCGGCCATCAAAACCTTCATATTGCTTTGTAATTTAGATACTTCTGATTTGTATTTAGATAAATCGCCTTTTGATTTATTGATATCATTCATCAAGTTTACAACTTTGTCTCTTTCTTTAATTAATTCTTCGGACATTGATGTGTTTTCGGCAATTGCTGCATCATAAGTAGTTTTTAACTCCTGCAAATCTTTCAAAACTAACTCTTTTTCAGTAACTGTTTTTGTCAATTCATTCTGAACTGCTTTGGCATCGTTGGTAATTTTATAGATATAAACCAAACTTCCTACTAATAAGATTGCTAAAATGGCAATAATTACCTTTAGACTTGAACTAGAATTATTTTGTTGCTCTTCCATTTTGAATATTTTTTATACAAATTTAATAATATAATTTGACCTATAAACGTTTTCTCGACATTTATATTATATTTGAAGATTATATATTTTTATGGAAAAACTCATCCCATTTACTATTAATGACCTTGCAAAAGTTACGAACCACCGAAGTGGAGAAATCAAATTTGGTGAGAAGATGCTAACTATTCCAAAAGGAGTAGATACAATTTCGTTTATAAAATCTTCTGAAACAAAATATGTATTGTTTGGAATCCCAGAAGACATTGGCGTTAGAGCAAATTATGGTAGACCTGGTGCGGCTTCAGCCTGGGAAAGTGCTATAGGAAGTATCGCAAATATCCAGCATAATCGTTTTTGCAAAGGAAATCAACTTCTTGTTTTAGGGCGATTAGATGTCTGTGAGGAAATGAAAGAAGTGCAAGACCTTAATTTTAATAATATAAATGACCGCAATAAATTAAGCCAACTGGTTGAAAAAATTGATAAAGAAGTTTCACATATTATTTTCAATATTATAAAACTAGGTAAAATTCCTATAGTTATTGGAGGTGGTCACAACAATTCCTACGGAAATATAAAAGGAACGGCACTTGCCAAAGGAAAAGCAATCAATGCTGTCAATTTTGATGCCCATTCTGATTTTAGAATTCTGGAAGGACGACATAGCGGAAACGGCTTTTCATATGCTTTTGAAGAAGGTTTTTTGAAAAAATATTTCATTTTTGGCTTACACGAAAACTACACTTCAAAAAGCGTTCTAGACATTATCAAAAAAATTGAAGATAGAGTTCGTTACAATACCTACGACAGCATTAATATCCGAAAGGAAAAAAACTTTAATCAAGAACTCATCCAAGCATTAGAGTTTATTCAAAATGATTCATACGGAATAGAAATTGACTTGGATGCAATTCCTAATATTGCTAGTAGTGCAATGACTTTAAGTGGCTTCTCTATTGAAGAACTTCGGCAGTTTGTTACCTATTTCGGAAAAAATAAAAACGCAGCATATTTACATATTTGCGAGGGCGCTCCTGACTTAGGTGAAGAAAAAAATAACCATTTAATAGGAAAACTAATTGGCTATTTGGTAACCGATTTTATAAAATCGAACACTAGTATCGAACCAATACCATCATAGAATCTTGTGTTTTTTGGACAAAAATTTCCAGCAAATTTTCATCTATAATAATAATCCTATCTTTGCTCAACTATTCGTGTACTTAATACAGAATATTTAAACAAAATTATTATGTTATTCGAAGATTTATCACTTTCAAAAAGTATACAAAGAGCCGTATTTGAGGAAGGCTATATCCAACCCACTCCTATTCAAGAACAATCAATTCCGCTGGTTTTAGCAGGAAGAGACTTAATAGGTTGCGCTCAAACAGGAACTGGAAAAACGGCGGCTTTTGCTATTCCAATCATACATCAATTACACCGAATTGTAGGTTCATCAAAAAAAGCGAAAGAAATTCGGGCCTTAATTGTAACTCCTACTCGAGAATTAGCGGTTCAAATTGGCCAAAGTTTTGACACTTATGGTAAATATACTAATTTGACCCAACTGACTATTTTTGGTGGTGTTTCACAAGTTCCGCAAGTGGACACGCTCAGAAAAGGAGTTGATATTCTAGTAGCAACACCAGGAAGATTGCTAGATTTGCACAAACAAGGTTTTATAGATTTAGACCATTTACACACCTTAGTCCTTGACGAGGCAGATCAAATGCTCGATATGGGATTTATAAACGATGTAAAGAAAATTGTAAAGCTTACGCCAAAAAATCGACAAATATTATTATTCTCGGCAACAATGCCCTTAGCCATTCGAGAGTTAGCCGAAATGTTCTTAAAAGATCCTGAAAAAGTAGAAGTATCTCCGGTTTCCTCTACTGCCGAAAATGTAGAACAACACATTTATTTTGTTGAAAAAGGCGAAAAAAGAAACTTGTTGTATCATTTGATAAAAAATCAAAATTTATCGGATGTATTGGTTTTTTCAAGAACCAAACACGGAGCAGATAATGTGGTGAAAGCATTACGGAAAAACAATATAGCAGCCGAAGCCATTCACGGAGATAAATCACAAAATGCCAGACAAAGAGTTTTAGACGCATTCAAGAATAAAGAAGTTGGAGTACTTGTAGCGACTGATATTGCAGCTCGAGGAATTGATATTGATCAACTGCCGTATGTAATTAATTTTGATTTGCCTAATATTCCCGAAACTTACGTTCACCGAATTGGTAGAACTGGTCGTGCAGGAAATGAAGGAATTGCCATTTCTTTTTGCGGTAAAGACGAACATCAATATTGGAAGGACATTCAAAAACTAATCAAAGTCGATGTGAAAACAATAAACGACCATCCTTATCCTTGGCATTCTGGAAGTCCAGAAACGGCTCCCGCTACTGTACAAAAAAACTCTAACCGAAGTGGTGGAGCGCACAAATCAAGGAAGTCAGAGGTTTCAAAACAAAATAAAAAACGCTGGTATTAATAGTCCATTTATTTCTTTATTATACTATTAAAAAACGCCTTTTAAAAATTAACTAAAAGGCGATTTTTTTTAATAGTAAGTTTCTTGTTATCAGTATTTTAAGTGTTAATTATTTGTTATATCGATTCCGTTTTCAACAAGTTTTGGCTAACTTTATAGGAGTTAATTTTAAACAATTTAATACTTTATATTATGAAAACTTTAGTTAAAAAAGACAGCTTTTTCCCTACGCTGGAAGGTAAATCAATGAACAATTTTTTCGATGATTTTATTACAAAAGATTTGTTTGATTGGACTGATAGAAATTTTGCAGCTTTGGGAAGCAATTTACCATCTGTAAATTTGAAAGAAACAGATACTAAAATTGAAGTTGAATTAGCAGCACCTGGAATGAAAAGAGAAGACTTCAAAGTTGAAATTGACAAT
>CALPPA020000256.1 GCA_943325355.2 Klebsiella pneumoniae
ATAAATAGAAAATATGGAGGAACGGGTTTAGGATTGACAATCGTGAAAAAATTAGTTGAGATTTTGGGAGGAACTATTAAGCTCGAAAGCAAGGTAAATCAGGGGTCTTCGTTTACATTTGAACTGCCATTTAAAGTATCCAAAAAACCATTCAAATCAGAAAAAAAGACTGTAATAATCAATGATTCTGTCTTAATAGGTAAGAAAATGTTAGTAGTTGAAGATAATAAAATCAATCAGATGATTTCCAAAAAAATGTTAGAAAACAAAGGAATTCTTTGCGAAATAATTGATAATGGAGAAGAAGCAGTCGAAATTTCTAAAAACTATAAATTTGATATGATATTAATGGATATCCATTTACCAGGAATAAATGGAACTATTGTTACTAAAAAAATCAGGGAATTTGACACCATAACTCCAATTATTGCCCTTACTGCAATTTCTCTGAATGAAAATAGAGAAAATCTTTTGTCTTTTGGAATGAATGACGTTATTACGAAACCATTTGTTCCAGAAGATTTTTATGCTATTATTACAAAGCACATATAAAAATTAATATTGTAAAATCAATTCTTTTATTAAGATTCTCACTTTGGGTTCTGCTTTTCTTGCTGCTTCTAATACCTCTTCGTGCGAAACAGTTTCAATATTTCCTTCATTTCCCATATCAGTTATAACGGATAATCCAAAAACTTCCATATCCATATGTCTGGCAACAATTACCTCAGGAACCGTTGACATTCCAACACAATCAGCTCCAACAATTTTTACCATCTTATATTCGGCAAGCGTTTCAAAAGTGGGCCCTTGAAGTCCAAGATAAATACCATCCTGAACTTTAATATTAAATTTTTGGCCTAGTTCTTTAGCTTTTGCAATCATTTTTATAGAAAACGGCTCGCTCATATTCAAAAATCGAGGACCAAAACGTTCGTCATTTTTCCCTCTCAAAGGATGTTCTGGCATCATATTGATATGATCTTTCAAGATAACAATCGAACCTACTTCGTAATTTGGATTCACACCACCTGAAGCATTAGAAACAATCAGTTTTTCGACACCTAAATATTTCATTACACGCACCGGAAAAGTAACTTCCTTCATTGAATAGCCTTCATAGAAATGAAAACGACCTTGCATAGCAACCACTTTTTTGTTACCAATGGTTCCAAAAACCAAAGCACCTTTATGACCTTGAACTGTCGAAATAGGAAAATTTGGAATTTCGGTATAAGGCAATGTGAATTCTATTTGAATATCATCCGTAAAGCTTCCTAATCCTGAACCTAAAATCACGCCATATTCTGGAGTGAAATTGGTTTTTTCTTTTATAAAACTAACGGTTTCTTGTACTTGTTCCCACATAATTTGTAATGGTTTTATCAAAATTTTCACTCGCGGAAAGGAATGAACTTCGTATGGGCATATAGAAAAGCTGTTCTTTTGGAATATTGCCTTTCAATCTTACGAAATCTTTTTCGGTGGTGATGATTAATTTATTTTGTGATTTATTTTTAATTTCCAATAGGTCTTTTTCCGTAAAATGGTGATGGTCAGGATACCTCAAACACACATCATTTTCTTGTTGTAAATATCCGAAAAAAGGCTCAGGTTTAGCGATTCCTGCCAAAAGTAATTTATCAACATACCTCATTTCATCTACTTTCATCGTTTTATCTTCAGAATAAATGGAATCATCGTAATCAATAAAGGAGAAAAATAAATCCTGAGTTGAAGCAAGATTTAATTTATATTTAATTTTATTTTGCTCGTCACGTGAAAGAGTTGCTGGACATTTTGTTACTATAATTATGTCTGCTCTTTTTGCTCCGTATTTACTTTCGCGCAAATTTCCAGTTGGCAACATAAAATCATCTGAATATAAATCTCCATAAGAAGTCAATAAAATATATAAACCAGCCTTTACTTTCCTGTGTTGAAAAGCATCGTCTAATAGAATAACATCTGGTCTATTAGTTTGAGAAAGCAATTGGTCAATACCGTTTTTTTTATTGGCATCAACAGCAACTTGAATGTTCTTGAATTTTTTATAAAACTGGAATGGTTCGTCTCCAAGGATTTCAGTGGTTGAAGTGGAATCAGCTAAAATAAATCCTTTGGATTGTCTTTTGTAACCTCGACTTAAAGTAGCAACTTTGTATTTTGGCGAAAGCAACCGAATTAAATACTCGATTTGAGGTGTTTTTCCAGTGCCACCAACGCTAAGATTTCCAACGGCAATAATTGGAATATCGAATGAATATGATTTTAGAATTCCTTTATCAAAAAGAAAATTCCGAATACTGGCAATGAATCCATACAAAATGGCAAACGGAAACAGTATTTTTCGGAGTAAATTCATACTACGAAAGTATACTATTTTATTATTATAAAAAAGTTGAATCAATAATTACGTAACTTTGTTTGTTCAAAAAAAATAATGATTAAATCGAAGATTCACGAATACCCTAAAAAATAAAAATAGTGAGTAAAATCAAAGAAATAATTTCCGTACTTGAAGAAATGGCACCTCTCGCCTATGCCGAAGATTTTGATAATGTAGGTTTATTGGTTGGAAATCAAAATTGGGAAGGAACTGGAGTTTTGGTTTGCCACGATGCTTTGGAAAGTGTTATTGACGAAGCGATTGCAAAAAAATGCAATTTGGTTGTTTGTTTTCATCCTATTTTGTTTTCTGGATTAAAAAAAATAACCGGCAAAAACTATGTGGAAAGAGCAATAATAAAAGCTATAAAAAATGATATTGCTATTTATGCCGTTCACACCGCATTAGACAATCATCAAGATGGCGTAAATAAAATATTCTGTGATGCTTTGGGTTTAACCAAAACTAAAATTTTGATTCCAAAGCAAAATTTCATCAGGAAACTAGTGACGTACACTATTCCCGAAAATGCTGAAAAACTCCGGAATAGCTTGTTTGATAGTGGCGCGGGAAACATTGGCAACTATGAAAACTGTAGTTTCAACTCGAAAGGTATTGGAACGTATATGGGCAACGAACATAGCAATCCTGAATTTGGAGAACGCTTTGAATTTGTAGAAAACGAAGAAATCAAAATTGAAGTCACTTTCGAAAAACATTTGGAAAACAAAATTTTGAAAGCACTTTTCAAAAATCACGTTTACGAAGAAGTGGCTTATGAAATTTATGATTTACAGAACAAAAATCAAAATATTGGATTGGGAATGATTGGCGAATTGGATGCTCCAATGGATGAAAAAGATTTTCTGAATTTTGTAAAAGACAAAATGCAAACTGAAGGAATCAGGCATAGTGCATTTATAGGGAAACCTATAAAAAAGGTTGCTGTTCTTGGAGGTTCAGGAAGTTTTGCTATAAAAAACGCAATTCAGGCTGGAGCCGACGTTTTTTTGACAGCGGATTTGAAGTATCATCAATTTTATGAAGCTGAAAATCAACTACTTTTGGCCGATATTGGACATTTTGAAAGCGAACGCTATACAAAAAATTATATTGTTGATTTTCTTAGGAAAAAAATCCTTAATTTTGCAATCGTTTTATCAGAAGAAAATACAAATCCAGTTAAGTACTTATAGACAATAGAATATGGCGACTACAAAAGAATTGAGTGTTGAAGACAAATTAAGAG
>CALPPA020000257.1 GCA_943325355.2 Klebsiella pneumoniae
AGCGGTTCAGACTTTGTTTGGGGTGCTAGCAAAGGGCCTGTGGAAAAAACCAAAGATTATGTTGCCTGCAAATGGGCAGCCGATCAGTTGCAACGTGATTTAGATGGGAAACCATTTTTTTTGGCGCTTGGTATATCCAAACCGCACTTGCCTTGGATTGTACCACAGCAATTTTATGACTTGTATCCTTTAGATAAAGTGATACCTGTTGCCTTGAAAAGTGATGACCTCAAGGACATTGTGGACAAGAATGGAAAACAATTGTTTAAACCAGATCCACGTTTTGAGTTAACTGACAAAGCCAACTTACATAAGGAGGTACAACGCGCTTATATGGCCAATATCAGTTATGTAGATTATTGTCTAGGGGTTTTGTTTGATGGACTTGATAAAAGTAAGTATGCCAATAACACCGTCGTGATGATTTGGGGAGACCATGGCTGGCATCTTTCTGAAAAGATGAAATACGGTAAAACGGACCTTTGGGAAGAATCCGCACGTGTACCATTTATTGTTAGTGTGCCGGGAGTTACAAAACCTAACTTTAAAACGGATGGAGTAGTTAATTTGCTAGATATGTATCCTACGCTAGTAGAACTATGTGGACTTCCTAAAAACCCAGAAAACGAAGGAATCAGTTTTGCACCATTGTTAAAAAATCCGAAGATGAAGTGGAATACACCTACTTTGACTACTTATCAGTATAAAAACCATTCCCTTACTGATGGACGTTACAGATATACTTGGTATGGAGGAAGAGCTAATGGAGCGGAAGAACTCTATGACCATTCTATTGACCCATTGGAACATAATAATCTGGCTTCGAATTCTAAATATAAAGAAATCATTATAGGTTTTCAAAAACACCTTCCAAGTCAAAATGAACCGAATTCACCTAATAACAAACTTTCAGGTGAAGACAAAAAAAAGATGACCAAAGGCAAGAAAAAAAATGAGGAAGAATAAGTTTAAATTCAAAACCACTATGAAATAATTTTAAAGAATAATTAACTAAACTAAACTAAAACCAAAATTATGAAACAAAACAAATTTTTAAAAAAGCAGATTCTATTTATCTGCTTGCTAATTTTTACCAGTATAACGATACACGGTCAGACTACGGTGAATGGAACCATAACTTCAAGCGAAGACAAAATGCCCATTATCGGCGCCACTATTGTTGTTAAAGACACTAAAAAAGGGGTTAATTCAGATTTTGACGGAAAATATACCTTGAACAATGTGTCTCCCAAAGATGTATTGGTTATTGGATTTTTAGGATTTAAAACTGTTGAGATTACCGTTGGGAATAAATCTGTCATAGATGTTGTGTTGCAAGTTGATGCACAATCGCTGAACGAGGTTGTTGTTGTAGGATATGGAACATCTAAGAAAAGAGATGTGACAGGTGCTATTGCATCAGTGTCTTCTAAAGATTTTGAAAAACAACCTTTAACAGATGTTAGTAAAGCAATTCAAGGTAGAGCAGCTGGTGTTCAAGTCAGACAAACCAGTGGTTCACCTTCAGGTGGATTTAATATAAGAATTCGTGGAGCTAATTCTATCACAGGAGGTAATGATCCTTTATATGTGGTAGATGGACAGTTTATCAGTGATCTTTCAACCGTCAATGTAAATGACATACAGTCTATGGAAATTCTGAAAGATGCATCGGCAACTGCCATTTATGGTACAAGGGGAGCGAATGGAGTGGTTTTAGTTACCACAAAAAAAGGACGAAGTGGAAAAACAAAAATTAGCGTAGATGTATTTACAAGTATATCTAATGTATATAAAAAACTAGATTTAATGAGTCCATCTGAATTTGCTGAAGGTGTAAATTTTGCCGAAGGTCAAATTTTTTATACACAAGCAGAAATAGATGCTTTAAAAGTTGGTGGAGGAGAAGATTGGCAAGATAGATTGTTTTCGACTGGCATAGCTAATAATGCTCAACTTTCGGCAAGTGGTGGAAGTGATACTGTTGATTATTACATATCAGGAAATTTGTTAAATTCCTCAGGAACTGTTGTTAGTCAAGATTATACAAGAGCAAATTTAAGAGTGAATCTAAACGCGAAACTAACAGATAAATTCAAAATTGGTGTAAATTTTAATGGGGGTTTTGAAAAATTAATTGGAGATCGGGCTGATGTAAGTACTGGTATATCTTGGGATCCAACAACTCCTGCCTACAAAGCAGATGGTACGTATAATTTTTTACCTATAAAATCTGGAGTCGCAACTGCCTCGAAAAATGTCTTAGTTGCTGTTGAGAATAACATACAGGATAATAATGAAAACCGACTTGCAGTAAATGGATATTTAAATTATGATATCTCCAAGGATCTTGTTTTTAATTCATCAGCAGGAATAATTAAAGCAGATGCGCACAATAATAGTTACAATCCGTTTATTACCAGTTCAATAGGTATAGCTAATGTTCGAAATATTTATTCAACTAAACTTTTTAATACAAATCGTTTAACGTACACAAAGGATATTGATGAAAAAAACAATATTAAAGTTGATGTTATTCAGGAATCTGTTAATGAACGATTTGATAATACCTTAATTTACGCATCTAATTTTTTTACTGATTTAGTGTCCTACAATGATTTGACAGTAGCTTCTGTTTATAAAGTATCTAATTCCCCTCAGTCTAGACAATTAAATTCTTATTTGGGAAGGATTAATTATTCTTTATTAGATAGGTATTTATTGACTTTATCGTATAGAGCAGATGGCACAAGTGTATTTCAAAAAGATAAATGGGGTTATTTTCCATCCGCTTCATTGGCATGGATAGTGTCCGATGAAATTTTCATGAAAGATAATGAGGTAATCAATAATTTGAAAATGAGACTCAGTTATGGTGTTGTGGGTAATCAAGGAATCCCAATTTTTGGTACACGTTCTCGAGCAGTCCTTGATCCAGCCGTGAACTATGCTTTTAATGGGGCATTGGTAGTTGGTGCTGCACCGTCAAATAGACTAGCTAACCCTGATTTGACTTGGGAAACGACTAAACAAATCAACGGAGGTTTTGATTTAGGATTATGGAATTCGGCTTTAACACTTTCGTTTGATTATTATCGAAAAACAACATCAGATTTACTATTAGACACTCAGCTTCCCTCTTATGTAGGACCAACACGGAGATATGTAAATGCTGGAGTAGTAGAAAACAAGGGTTTTGATATTACACTAGGTGCAAGAATTCTAAAAAATAAAAATTGGAATATCAATTCAACATTAAGTATTTCGCACAATAAAAATAAAGTCCTTTCTCTCTATGATGATGTTCAATATATTGAAGTAGGAGATGCTATCAGAGAGAATACATTCCCGGTAAAACCAACTCGTGTTGAAGTAGGTTTGCCAATTAATACATTTAGAGGCTTTATTTTTGAGGGAGTATATCAATTAGGAGAAGAAGCACAAGGTATACCAGGTAAAGCCAAATATCGAGATATAAGCGGGCCTAATGGTGTTCCTGACGGGTTAATCACCACAGATGATATTACTAATGTAGGTAGTGGTAATCCTGATTTTACATGGGGATGGAATTGGGATGTGAATTATAAAAATTGGAATATAAACTTTTTGCTGACTGGATCTCAAGGGAATGATA
>CALPPA020000258.1 GCA_943325355.2 Klebsiella pneumoniae
ACCTGTTGGCACCCGAGGCGCAGCCGAACTGAGCGTAGCTAAGCCAAAATGGTTGCGAGTAAAACTCCCAATCGGTCAAAAATATACAGAACTTCGAAGTTTAGTCGATAAATATAGCTTGAACACCATTTGCACTTCAGGAAGTTGTCCGAATATGGGCGAATGCTGGGGCGAAGGAACGGCAACGTTTATGATTTTGGGAAATATCTGCACCCGTTCTTGTGGTTTTTGCGGCGTAAAAACTGGAAGACCTGAAACCGTGGATTGGGATGAACCGGAGAAAGTAGCACGTTCCATAAAAATAATGAACATCAAACACGCCGTAATCACGAGCGTAGACAGAGATGATTTGAAAGATGGTGGTTCGATAATTTGGATTGAAACCATAAAAGCCATTCGCAGAATGAACCCAACTACAACTTTGGAAACCCTTATTCCTGATTTTCAAGGAATCGAAAGAAATATAGACCGTATCATAGAAGCCAATCCAGAAGTAGTTTCACACAACGTAGAAACCGTTCGAAGATTGACTCGCGAAGTACGTATTCAAGCCAAATATGAACGAAGCTTAGAAGTTTTGAAATACTTGAAAGAACAAGGAATCAACAGAACCAAATCAGGAATTATGTTGGGTCTTGGCGAAACCGAAGAAGAAGTTCTCCAAACAATGCAAGATTTATACAATGCCAAAGTAGACATTGTAACCATTGGTCAATACCTGCAACCCAGCAAAAAACATTTGCCTGTAAAAGAATTTATAACACCGGAACAATTCGCAAAATACGAGGCTTTCGGATTAGAATTAGGATTCCGTCACGTAGAAAGTGGACCATTGGTACGTTCTTCTTATAAAGCTCAAAAACATATTCTTTAAAATGTTTAATCGGTAAACGTTTAACCGTTTAATCGATTAACCGATTAACCATACAACTTTGAAAACAAGAATTGCTATAAATGGTTTTGGACGCATTGGACGGAATTTATTTCGCCTGCTTTTAAACCATCCTACCATTGAAGTTATTGCCATCAACGACATTGCTGATACTAGAACAATGGCGCATTTGATTAAATACGACAGCATTCACGGAGTTTTGCCTTTTGAAGTTTCTCACGATGAAAAAGGAATTATCGTTGAAGGAAAACATTTTTTGTTCTTTCACGAAAAAAACATTTCAAACCTGGATTGGAAATTTGAAAACATTGATGTTGTCATAGAAAGTACTGGAAAATACAGCACTTTCGATGAAATCAACGATCATATTTTGGCTGGAGCCAAAAAAGTAATTCTCTCTGCTCCTGCTGAAGTGGACTCCTTAAAGACAGTGGTTCTTGGTGTGAACGAACATATTCTGGATGGAACCGAAACCATAATTTCAAACGCCAGTTGCACCACAAACAACGCTGCTCCGATGATAAAAATCATCAATGAACTTTGTGGAATTGAACAAGCCTACATTACAACCATTCATTCCTATACTACAGACCAGAGTTTACACGATCAGCCTCATAAAGATTTACGTAGAGCGCGAGGGGCGAGTCAGTCTATAGTTCCTACAACGACTGGTGCAGCAAAAGCATTGACGAAGATTTTCCCTGAATTTGAAGGAAAAATTGGAGGCTGTGGAATTCGAGTTCCCGTTCCTGATGGTTCCTTGACCGACATCACTTTCAATGTAAAACGTGCCGTTACAATTGAGGAAATAAATGCTGCATTTAAGCTTGCTTCTCAAACGAATTTAAAAGGAATCCTAGATTATACAGAAGATCCCATCGTTTCTGTAGATGTTATTGGCAATAGGAATTCCTGTTTGTTTGATGCTCAATTGACATCGGTAATCGATAAAATGGTCAAAGTTGTGGGATGGTATGATAATGAAATTGGGTATTCTTCCCGTATTATAGATTTAATTATTTTAACGAGGTAAGAAATAATTAATTATCTTTATTTTTTTTGAAAAAGAATTCAAAACATTATATGAGATTTTTTACATTATTATTCTTTTTATTAAGTACACTTTTGTTTTCTCAAAGAAATAATTCTAACGAGAAAATAGACAGTGTTGCCTATTATAATTTTCTTTCTAATTCGAATGTGAAAGCAAATAAATATAAAAATGCCCTTTATTATACTCAAAAAGCAATAATTTATTCTAAAACATATAATCATTTAGAAGACCAGTCTATACAAACCTTCAATCTGGGCAAATTGTATTATGACGTAAAAAAATACGACGATGCAATTGAAGCTTTTAATTCAAGCATTTCAATTACTACCTCTTTACAGCAATCTTCTATCCAAGCATCCACTTTTTACTATCTTGGGATGTGCTATATGAAAAAGAAAAATTTTTCGAAAGCAAAAATTTGTTTTGATAAAGCACAATCTTTGTATGACGCATTGAAAATTACTACTAGTAATGATTTATTAAATCTTCAACGAGGAATACTATACAAATCTCAGGGAAATCTGAATTTAGCCTCTACAATTTTCAGTACTATTATAGCCAAACCAGAGGTTCCCACTATTTTAGACACAAAAGCAGAAGCATTGTATCAAATAGGAATTATAGAGATGTCTCAAAACAGAAATATTTTGGCTCTAAATTATTTTAAAAAAGCCTTGGACTTGAATGCTAAAAATAAAAACCTAGAACAAAAAGAAGTTATTTTACTGGCATTAAGTACTGTTTATGAAAAAATGTTGAATAAAAATGATGCCTATACTTATTTAAAACAGCACACTAATTTAAAGGAGAGTATATCACTTTTAGACAACGAAAAACTTGGCGTTGATGATTATGAAAAATTCAAGGAGTCAGAGCGATTAGAAGAAGTAGCAAAAATAAACAAAGAGAACATTGAGCAGGAAAAAACTAGCAAATTTTCTAAATTAATCAGTATTCTTGCTATTGCTCTTATTTCTATTTTATCTTTATTGAGTTTGTCTTTATACAAAAATAATATTATTAGAACTCGGTCAAATCTGTTATTAGAAGAAAAGAACAAAGAATTAATTCTAGCCAAAGAAAAGGCAGAAGAAGCATCAAATGCCAGATCTGAATTCTTGTCAACCGTGAGTCATGAACTTAGAACTCCTTTAAACGCCATCAACGGAATAGCCCATTTGCTTTTAGAAGAAAAACCTAAAAAATCACAATTAAATTATTTAGAATCATTACAATTTTCAGGGAATTATTTGACTAATTTCATCAATGATATTCTAGAAATCAACAAAATAGATTCGAGCAAAGCCGAAATCGAAAATATTAATTTTAATCTCAAACTATTATTGGAGAATATTCAAAACTCCTTAAAGGAATTAGCATCTTCAAACAATAATGATTTCAACCTTGAAATTGATGAAGATATACCCAATTACATCATTGGAGATCCCACAAAATTGTCACAAATCCTGATGAATTTGATTAATAATGCAATAAAATTTACCCAAAATGGAACGGTAACATTAAAATCGAAACTCAGTTCAATAGAAGATAAAAAGGCATCTATATTTTTTGAAGTAAAAGATACCGGAATAGGAATTCCAGAAGACAAACTTGAAACGGTTTTTGATAGTTTTTCACAAGGGTCTATTGGAATAAATAGAAAATATGGAGGAACGG
>CALPPA020000259.1 GCA_943325355.2 Klebsiella pneumoniae
AAAGAGGCTTTTCCCATAATTCTTTTCCCCATCAAACGACCCGCAAGAATCACTTCTTTTCCATCAAACTTCTCAAAATCGGCTAGGATTTCGCTAGAATAGGCGGTGGTTATAAATTCGGCTGCAGGATAAGGTTCTATGCCTAAATTGCGTAATTCGGTAAGTGCTTCTCTACGTAATAGTTCTTGTTCGGATAATGCCATTGGATTCTTATTTTAAGAGTGCAAAGATAATAAAAGATTAGAGATAACAGTCCCGAAATTTCGGGAGTAGATTTCAGATTTTTTAGGAGCAGAAATTTCGCTTATTTCATCACTATTTGTCCCGCTATTCGTTACAATCCACGCCAGATTGCTTCGTGCCTCGCAATGACAGCGTAGGATTTCTGCTATTATCGGGGCTAAGTGATAACTTTTTGTTTTTCATAAAACCTTCGCCCAAAAAAACAATATAAATTCCACACAAATTAATGTAACTTCGTTTTTAGAAACCTCAGAGCATTTAAAAAATGAAAAGAATCTTCCTCCTATTAGTAATTCATTTAACCGCAAGTTGTCAAGTAACAGAAACACTACATATCAATACCGATGGAACTGGAACTATTGAAGTGAGCGAAGAAAGAGAAGAAAATAGTTATATGCAACTAGCAAAAGAAGAATATGCAAAGGAAGATTTCTATCGAGACACTACTTATGTTTTTAAAGATTATTTTACTAAATATGGGGAGACATTTGCTAGAACATCAAAGGAAGACCAAAATGTGTATTTGAAATACTCAGACGTTAAAGTTCATATCAAGAAAAGTTCAAGCGAAAAAGAATTCCGAACCCTAATTTCGCAACAATTCAAGAATGCGACTGATATTGTTGACCTTTATAAAGCCGAGGATTATGCCGATAATATTAAAAACAATTACGCTTTGTCTGCCGAAGAGCATTATTATAAAGTGAGTTACAGTTATGTTGGAAACCGTTTCAACAGATCCGTAAAAATCACCGATTCAATATTTCTAAAAAGAGAGTTTGACCGATTAGAAAATTATAAAAGCTACTACAAAGGACTTAAGCTCGTTCAGAGTTATGTTTTAGATTATCATTTTCCTCGAAAAATCCAATCAGTTTCAAATCCACAGGCTAAAATCAGTGAGAATCAAAAATCACTTTCGATAGAATTCCTATTAACTGATTGTGTGCAAAATCCAACAATCACTAATCTCGAAGTGATATTGGAATAAACCTTTGTCAAAGTTCCGAACTTTGACAAAGATTTCCTTTGTACCTTTGCATTTTAGAACCCATTTTAAATGAACAAAATCATCCAACTTCAAGATTTAGGACTCCAAGATTATAAAACAACTTGGGAATACCAGGAAAAATTATTCAAGGAAGTTGTTGATTTAAAAATTAAGAATAGGCGCGAAGAGCTTAGCATTGAGACGCCAAATTATTTTCTTTTTGTAGAACATCCTCATGTATATACTTTAGGAAAAAGTGGCGATTTAAAAAACCTGCTTTTATCCGAGAAACAACTCCAAGCAAAAGGTGCGACTTTCTATAAAATCAATCGTGGTGGCGACATTACGTATCACGGACCAGGACAAATCGTGGGTTATCCTATTTTGGACTTGGAAAATTTCTTTACCGACATTCATAAATATTTGCGTTTTCTGGAAGAATCCATCATCTTGACTTTACAAGAATACGGATTGGAATGTGGTCGAAGCGAAGGCGAAACCGGCGTTTGGATTGGCGCTGGAACTCCATTTGCCCGAAAAATTTGTGCGCTTGGCGTTCGTGCTTCTCGTTGGGTAACGATGCACGGTTTTGCATTAAACGTAAACGTGGATTTGGGTTATTTCGATAACATTATTCCGTGTGGCATTCGCGGTAAAGCAGTAACTTCTTTAAATGTGGAACTCGGAGTTGAAAAAGTGGATGAAAAAGAAGTGAAAGCTAAAATTCTGAAGCATTTTACAAAGCTTTTTGAAGTAGAATTCCTGGTTTCAAATATCTAACTTCAACTGTTCCGGCAACAATCGAAATGTCATTCTATGGTATTTTGTAACACCATATTTCTGTATCGCTTCACGATGTTCTTTCGTTGGATAACCTTTGTTTTGCTTCCAATTGTACATCGGGAATTCCTCGTGAATCAAGTTCATATAATCATCGCGATACGTTTTTGCTAAAACGGATGCGGCAGCAATACTCAAATATTTCGAATCGCCTTTTACAATACTTTGATTGGGAATTGATTGTAATAATTCGATTTCAGTATTTGAAAATTGTTTCCCACAAGTGGTTTTCAAACCCAATTTAGCATTCAATGCTCTATTGCCATCCACAATAATAAATTCGGGTGTGAGGTTTAATTTCAAAATACATTCTTGCATTCCTTTCATCGAAGCATTTAGTATGTTGATTTCATCAATTTCATTGGGATGCAAATGTGTTACCACAAAAGTAAGAGCTTGGCTTTCGATAATGGGTCTAAGCTTTTCTCTTGTTTTCTCTGATAATTGCTTGCTGTCGTTCAGTTTTGTATTTTCAAAATTCTTCGGAAGGATTACCGCAGCGGCGGTAACAGGGCCGGCAAGACAGCCACGACCGGCTTCGTCAGTTCCTGCTTCAAGCAGGTATGTAGAGTAATTAAAAAGTAACATCTTTTTTAACAAATATATCTAAATCCTATTATTTTAATCCAATTAGAAATAATTTTTTGAAATCTTTCCAATTTTCTTATTGAATTTTAATATAAGTTAAAGAAGAAAGGCTGTCCTTTCGGACAGCCTCTCTCACAAAAAAAGTATTAAAATTATTTTTTGATCACACGAAGTGATTTCGTGTTCTCTCCTTGGTTTACAATAATGTTATAAACACCAGTTGGATAATTGTTTCCTACTTCAACTGAATTAGATTCTACTTGACGTTGTTCGATTAATCGTCCTGTCATATCATAGACCTGTACTTCAGTTGTCGCTTTTCCTTTTCCTGAAGATTGAACCTCAAGTGTAAATACATCTGAAGATGGATTTGGATACGCTATAACATTGAAATCTCCCGTAATAACTTTTGACGTAAATCTTACTTTAACACTTGCAGGAGTACAAACTGCTCCAGTATTAGTCAATTTAAGAATTTTATTAGCTAAAGTATTAACGCCAAATCCGTTTTCAGATTGAATAGAGATAGTTTTAATAGCCGTTGTAGTATTAGCAATAAATCCAGAAGGATAGTTTACTGTAAATGTCGCACCAGCAGTAGCAGCAATTGTAGCCGTGTTATTGATGCCATTAGTAATGGTACAACCTGCAGGAGCAGTAACATTGTAGGTGTTTGCTCCAGCAGCAGCAAGAGGGATAGTGTAAGTAACACTAGAAATTGCAGTAGAACAAATAGTAAGTGAACCATTAACAGTACCAGCAGCAGCTGGTGCTTTAGCAGTCACTTTTAGTAAAGTAGCTGTAGAGCTAGTTTCAGGAAGAAGTGTTGCTGGATTAGCCTTTACAGAAGAACCGATACCATTTACAGCTTTTACACCTAAGTATAAAGAAGCAGTTCCAGCAGGAACATTCTTGAACTTCACAGTAATTACATT
>CALPPA020000260.1 GCA_943325355.2 Klebsiella pneumoniae
ATACACTTGTTTTTGTCAAGTTGTTTTACCCTAACTCCACAAATAAATGCCGATGGCAATTTGAAAAACAGAAATTTATTGAGACTCGACACCGAAATTTTCATTAGAATAGAATTTTTTTTGTAAAAATACCAAAAATATACTTTATAATATATGTTATAGCTCCATTTTAAAAAAACAATCAAAGTATCAACAATTACGGTAGTTTTTGTGAATATACTAATTTTTAACTACTCCATTAAATGTTAAAATTTTGTTAATATTTACTACTATGCGATGCAAGATACTGTCTTTTAGATATATATTTGTATAAGAAATTACTATATACTTTAACCCTATGGAAACTACAAACAACAGAAACCTAGCAACTTTTACTCATTTGAGCACATTAAGTCAGTATTGCATCCCGTTTGGGAATTATATTTTTCCGTTATTAATTTGGAGCACAAACAAAGAAAAATCTGAATTTATTGATTTTAACGGAAAACAAGTACTAAATTTTCAATTGAGTATGTTTTTATATTCATTAGTTCTTGCGGTAATTGCCATACCCATTTTGATCGTTACATTTTTTAGCCATGTTCCGTCTGAAACATTTTTTAATGACAAGGATTTTATGAGAAATCATTTTAGTGTAGAAAACATAACAGGAATTGCAGTTGTTGCAATAGTGGCAATATTAGTATTTGTTGGTCTGAAAGTCGCAGAATTCTTCTTGATCATTTATGCTGCAGTTAAAGCATCTAATGGAGAGCACTATAAATATCCTTTTACTATACCTTTTATAAAATAAGACGAATAAACATAAAAATTACAAACAAACTTGGCATTACAATCAAAAGATTGCTTCGTGCCTCGCAATGACAAATCATCAATCAAAAAAGGAACAGTTAAATTAATTCAAAAAAAAACAAAAAAAGAATCATGAACATTGAAAACACAAAAGCCCAAATGCGCAAAGGTGTTCTAGAGTTTTGCATTTTGTCAGTGTTAAAAGACAAAGAAGCATATACTTCAGAAATATTAGACACTTTGAAAAACGCAAAATTATTGGTTGTGGAGGGAACGGTATATCCGCTGCTTACCCGATTGAAAAACGACGGATTACTCAACTACCGTTGGGAAGAGTCTTTATCTGGTCCACCAAGAAAGTACTATGGTTTGACCGAAATTGGACAAACATTTTTAAAAGAATTAAATGGCACTTGGTCTGAATTATCTGATGCCGTAAACCTAATCACAATAAAAAAATAATAGCCATGAACAAAACTGTAAACATAAACTTAGGCGGAATGTTCTTCCATATTGATGAAGATGCCTACCAAAAATTAACTCGATATTTTGACGCTATCAAACGTTCACTTTCTAATTCATCTGGTCAAGACGAGATTATAAAAGACATTGAAATGCGCGTTTCTGAATTGTTGAACGAAAAACAAAAAACAGACAAGCATGTGGTAGGAATGAAAGATGTGGATGAAGTAATTACTGTAATGGGGCAACCTGAAGATTATAGAATTGACGATGAAGGAATCGGAAGCACAACTTCTAATTTTACTTCTCCTAGTGCTTCGAACACAAGAAAACTCTATAGAGATAGCGAAAACGGAATGATTGGTGGAGTTCTTGCAGGTTTGGGTCACTATTTTGGAATTGACAAAGTGTGGCTACGAATATTTCTTTTAGTACTAGTTTTCGCATGGGGAACTGGAGTTTTAGCTTATATCATTCTTTGGATTGTAATGCCAGAAGCAAAAACAACTGCCGAAAAGCTAGAAATGACGGGGGAACCGGTAACTATTTCGAACATTGAAAAAAAGGTTCGTGAAGAATTTGACAACGTTTCTGAAAAATTAAAAAATGCGAATTATGACGAAATGGGAAACCGTGTAAAAACAGGAGCTGAAAAAGTAGGAAGTTCGCTAGGAGATTTTATTATAGCCGTATTAAGAGTTTTCTCCAAATTTCTTGGTGTAATTTTGATAATTGCTGGACTCTTTATATTAGCAGCTTTATTCATTGGGGTATTTACTTTAGGGTCTTCATCTTTTGTTAATGTACCTTGGCAAGAATTTATTGATGCAGGTAATTTTACAGATTATCCAGTTTGGGTTTTTGGATTAATAATGTTTTTTGCTGTTGGAATTCCATTTTTCTTCTTGGCATTATTAGGGTTCAAATTATTGTCTCCTAACTTGAAATCAATAGGACAGATCGCAAAATACACCCTACTAGCTATCTGGTTAATCTCGGTTTCATTAGCTGTTACAATTGGAATAAAACAGGCCACTGCTTTTGCAGTAGACGGAAGAGTTGTCAAAAAAGAGAACATCAACTTGAATCCTGCAGACACGCTTTTTATCAAGTTTAAACACAATGATTATTTTGCAAAGGATATTAATGATAATAATAATTTTAAAATCACGCTGGATTCTACTGGAAATAATGTGATTTATTCTAATAATGTAAGTTTCAAAATAGCACAAACAGATGCGAAATCAGCTTACATCCAAATAGAAAAAGAGGCAAAAGGAGAAACTTTATTCGAAGCAAAACAAAGAGCCGAAAAAATCAGCTATAGCTATAAAGTTATTGGTAATCAAATAGTTTTCGATAATTATTTATTGTCAGATTTAAAAGAAAAATTCCGTGACCAAGAAATTGAAATCACTTTATTCTTACCTCTAGGCACTCTATTGAAAATGGACGAATCGGTGAGAAATTATGATCAAACAGATGGGGACTATTTTTTATGGAATCCTGAAATGACTAACGCAGTTTACAAAGTAGAAAGTGATAAAATAAAATGTCAGAATTGTCCAAATGAGGGAGGAGAAATCAATATTATTGAGGAAAATCAAAAAGTAAACGATAGTACAATTACAACTACCGTTTCAGTAAATGGTGAAGTAGTTACGGTTAAAAATACAGGAACCAAAAAAGGATTATCAGTAAATAAAGACGGAGTAATAATCAAAACAAATTAATTATGATAAAGTTGATCACATTAATCACAAAATTTATTATTGTTGCTTTAATGGCATTATTATTTTCTTCCTGTGGACATTCTATTAATTTCAACGGTGGAATAAAAGGAAGTGGGAACATTACAACAGAAACCAGAAATGTTAGCCAAGATTTCAAAAAAATTGAGGTTAGTCGCGGTATCAAGGTAATTGTAGAACAATCCGATAGTAAATCCATAACAGTAGAAGCCGATGACAATTTGCAAGAACACATCATCACCAAAATAGAGAATGGTGTTTTGATAATTGAATCCGATGAAAGCTATAATTCGACCGAAACACCAATTGTGAATGTAAAAATGCCGGTAACCAATGGATTGAGTGCAAGCAGTGGATCAGAAATATCAAGTTCTAATACATTAATAACCGAAAATATTGATGTGAAATCCAGTAGCGGAAGCGAAATCAAAATTACTGTAGAAGCTGATGCCATCAAAATCGAAAGTACTAGCGGAAGTAGCATTGAGGCCAGCGGAAAAGCTTTAAAATTAGAAACGGCTGCATCAAGCGGAAGCACAATAAGTGCCGAAAACTTAATGACAAAC
>CALPPA020000261.1 GCA_943325355.2 Klebsiella pneumoniae
GGCAATGCAGCTGCAGAAGAAAAATTTAAACTTGCTGCTGAAGCATACGAAGTGCTAAGTGATCCTCAGAAAAAAGCAAAATACGATCAATACGGACATCAGGCTTTTGATGGTTCAGGAGGTTTTGGTGGTGGTCACGGTGGTATGAATATGGATGACATATTCAGTCAATTTGGAGACATCTTCGGAAGCGCTTTTGGCGGAGGTGGCGGTTTTGGCGGAGGTGGCGGCGGTTCACGTCGTGTGAAGGGAAGCAACCTTCGTATCAAAGTGAAGCTTACACTCGAAGAAATTGCAAACGGTGTCGAAAAAAAAGTAAAAGTAAAACGTAAAGTTCAAGCTCCAGGAGTTTCCTATAAAACCTGTTCGACTTGTAATGGTCAGGGCCAAGTAATGCGGGTGACCAATACGATTTTGGGTCGTATGCAATCAGCTTCAACCTGTCCTACTTGTGGAGGTTCAGGACAAATATTAGACAAAAAACCATCGGAAGCCGATTCTCAAGGAATGATTCTTGAAGACGAAACGGTATCTATAAAAATTCCAGCAGGTGTTGTTGACGGGATGCAACTAAAAGTTTCCAACAAAGGGAATGATGCGCCAGGAAACAGCGTTCCGGGAGATTTAATCGTGGCTATCGAGGAAATCGAACACGAATTTTTGAAACGCGAAGGCGAAAATTTGCATTACGATTTGTACATCAGTTTTGCCGAAGCAGTACTGGGAATATCAAAAGACATTTCAGCCATAAACGGAAAAGTGAGAATAAAACTTGACGAAGGAATTCAATCTGGTAAAATTCTACGATTAAAAGGAAAAGGAATTCCAAGCATCAACGGATATGGAACAGGAGATTTGTTAGTGCATGTTAACGTTTGGACACCAAAAACTTTAAATAAAGAACAAAAACAGTTTTTTGAAAGCAATCTCGAAAACGAGAATTTTATTCCAAATCCTGAAAAAAGCGACAAATCCTTTTTTGAAAAAGTTAAGGATATGTTTTCTTAATTTGTTATAATAAAATTTCACCCATCCTTGTTTTTATGAGGATGGGTTTTTTATTTTATTTAACAGCTTATTATTACTAAATAACTATTTTTACAGACTCGAGGCCATAAAGGCAAAGAGATGAAATAAATCATAAATGTGTATGGGTACTATACTTGAAGTAAAAAATGTCGTCAAGAAATACGGTGATTACGTTGCCCTAAATGAAGTTTCCCTTTCAATTCCAAAGGGGAGTATATATGGACTCCTAGGTCCAAATGGTGCCGGAAAAACATCGCTTATACGGATTATTAATCAAATTACGATGCCCGATAGCGGCGAAATTATTTTTGATGGAGAGAAATTAAGCTCAAAGCATATTCAATATATTGGATATTTACCCGAAGAAAGGGGTTTATACAAAAGTATGAAAGTTGGAGAGCAATGTCTGTATTTGGCACAAATGAAAGGGCTCTCAAAAGCTGAAGCAAAAAAACAATTAGAATATTGGTTCGAAAGATTGGGAATACAAGGCTGGTGGAATAAGAAAATCCAGGAATTATCAAAAGGAATGGCACAAAAAGTTCAGTTTGTAGTTTGTGTTTTACATAAGCCAAAATTATTAATTTTCGATGAACCTTTTTCTGGATTTGATCCTGTAAATGCAAATGTAATTAAAGACGAAATTCTTGAATTAAAAAAACAAGGTGCTACTATCATTTTCTCTACACATCGTATGGAAAGCGTCGAAGAATTGTGTGACCATATTGCCTTAATTCATAAATCAAACAAGCTCCTTGAAGGAAGTTTAGACGATGTAAAACGAAAATTTAGAACTAATAGTTTTGAAGTGGGTATTCTATCCGATAACGTTGAAGGTTTAATGTATGACATTACTCAGAAATTCACAGTTGGTCAGACGAATTTTAAATCACTCAACAACGAAATAAAACTCGAAATTCAACTAGGAAATGCGACACCTAACGAACTATTGAACATTTTAACACAAAGAGGGCAGGTAACCCATTTTGTAGAAAAAATTCCAAGTGTCACAGATATTTTTATTCAAACCGTTAGCGAAAAGTAATTTTTTTTGGAAACAAATACCCAAGACCTAAAACCCAAGACCTAAAAAAATGAGCATTCTATCACTAATAATCAAAAGAGAATTTATTGCCAAAGTGCGCAACAAGTCTTTCATAGTAATGACTTTCTTGAGTCCCCTGCTTTTTGTGGGAATAGCTGCTTTTGTAGGGTATTTAAGCACAATGAAAGCAGATACAAAAAGAGTTGCTATTCACGATGAAACGGGTCTATTTGTCAATGAATTCAAGTCAATGAACAGTAAGGATGGAGAATATCTTTACCAAGATTTTTCTGCGATTGATTTACAATACTTGAGGGACAGCATTACAAATGAGAGTTATGAAGGGCTACTTTATATTCCAAAAGTGACAAACGACAAAGACTTGGAAAACAAAATACAATTTATATCAAACGAAAGCCCTAGCTTATCATTTATTGTAAATATTCAAGATATTATTGCCAAAAAATTAACCAAAGACAACTTCGAAAAAGCCAATCTCGATACTTTGGCCATACAAAATGCTCAAGCAAAAGTTAACATTACACTTGCAAAAGCATCTGGCGAAGAAAGTTTAAAAGGGCTCAACGAAATTAAGATTGCCATTGGCGGCGCATTTGGTTACCTGATTATGATGTTTATCATAATTTACGGCAATATGGTGATGCGAAGTGTCATCGAAGAAAAAACCAACCGCATTGTTGAAATCATTATTTCCTCAGTAAAACCATTTCAATTAATGATGGGAAAAATTATTGGAACATCTATGGCTGGATTACTACAGTTCTTTATTTGGGCAATTATTGGATTGATATTAATGTTTGCCGCTTCCGCTTTTTTTGGGATTGATGCCAGCCCAGCAGCAAAAATTCCGCCATCAATAGTAAAAGCGGCGCATCAAGAATTTGCCCAAACTGCACAGATGTACATCAAGGAATTATGGGGTTTACCCATTGCCACCATTCTAATAAGTTTTGTAGTTTTTTTCATTGGAGGGTACTTTTTATACAGTTCATTCTATGCTGCAATTGGTGCAGCAGTTGATAACGAAACCGATTCCCAACAGTTTCTTTTACCTATAATAATGCCTTTGGTACTTGCAGTTTACATCGGATTTTTTACGGTAATTAACGACCCACACGGAACCGTCGCTACTGTATTTTCTATGATTCCACTCACATCGCCCATCGTTATGCTGATGCGAATACCTTTTGGTGTTCCTTTGTGGCAACTGACAATTTCAGTTATGTTACTTTTCGGAACTTTCTTTTTTGTGGTTTGGTTTGCTGCAAAAATTTATCGAGTGGGAATATTGATGTACGGCAAAAAACCAACTTGGAAAGAATTATATAAATGGTTGAAATATTAATAATTGTTTAAAAGCTATAAGAAATGCAAAGAATTTTAAAATCTTTTTTATTACTATTTTTAGTAATCAGTTTAAATTCGTGTATTGGGTTTTCATCAAAAGATATATTTACAGAATTGAAAGA
>CALPPA020000262.1 GCA_943325355.2 Klebsiella pneumoniae
GAACTAATACCATATTCTTCGGTTTCGGGTGTGTGAATACCTTCTAGTTCTTGCATCCATCCTGCCGATGTTTCGGCTTCTTCGTAGTTGAACAAACCCGTATTTATAATTTCATTGGGGTTTACCTTACCCATTTCCGAACAAATAATCTTGGCAACAGGATTCAATTTATGGATTGATGCCTTCAGCAGTTCTAGTCTTTCTGGCGTAACCAAATCTGTTTTATTCAAAATAATGACGTTAGCAAATTCTACCTGATCGACTAGCAAGTTGACAATGGTTCGATTGTCGTTATCGATATTGGTGGCTTTGATTTCTTCTAAGGTTTGATTCGAACCAAAATCCTTAAAAAAGTTAAAGGCATCGACCACCGTAACCATTGTATCAATATAACTGAATCGAGACAAATCGATGTTTTCGTCTTCATTCACAAATGTAAAAGTTTGCGCCACCGGAATAGGTTCGCTTATGCCTGTGCTTTCTATTAATAAATAATCAAAACGGTTTTCTTTGGCTAGTTTTTCGACCTCAATCATTAAATCTTCCCGAAGGGTGCAACAAATGCAGCCGTTGCTCATTTCAACCAATTTTTCTTCGGTGCGAGAAAGGGTGTTTTCAGCTTTTACCAAATTGGCATCAATGTTTACTTCGCTCATATCATTGACAATTACAGCTACTTTCAAGCCGTCTTTGTTGTGCAAAATATGATTAAGCAAAGTGGTTTTTCCAGCTCCAAGAAAGCCAGATAGTACGGTTACGGGGAGTTTTTTCATTGTTGAATGTTTTTTCTTTTGAATTTTATTATCTTGAAATCGTTGTTTGATATAACTGTTTGCCTTCGAAATTAATCACTTGCACATTCAGTTGGTCTTTATGCAATTGCATACTCATAAATCCGTGGTCAGAAATCGCAAATTTGGTTTGCTGCTCGTCTTTGGTAACGGGTCGAATTTCGCTTCCTGCGCCACTTACAAAATAGTGTGTAAACCCTTCTGGTTTTTGGTGTTGCAAATCGTGTTCGTGTCCAGCTAAATAAGTGTTTACTTTGTGCTTTTCAAAAATAGGTAAAAAGGCCTTCCTTACATCAAGCATCTTATCTCTTCGCACTCCTGTAGTGTAAAGAGGATGATGACCTATCACGATTTTCCAGCGAGCTGTAGATGTTGCAAGGGTTTTTTCTAACCATTCTAATTGTGCTTCTTTATCTTGAGACGCTAGGTCGCTATGGCTTTTTCTACTTAATGTTTCATCAAATGGATTACTGTCAATAAATACAAAAAGAGCTTTTTCACTACTGTTGGGAATTGTTTTTTCAAAACTATAATACCGTTCTGTTGTTCGCCATCTTCGGCTTATTTTGCTGTAATCTAACTGAGCTTGAATACTACCTCGATAATCGTGATTGCCAAAAGCTGTAAACCAAGGAATGTTTAAACTATAATTGGCATAAATATCTTCAAACGATTTGTTCCATTGAGGGTCAGTTGTACTAATAACTCCATCGGGATAAAAATTATCGCCCATACTTAATATAAAAGAACTATGGTTTTTTGTGGCTTCTAATCCCATTTGGTGGGCCACATCTTTTTGGTGAAACTCCCCATATCTTCCCCAATCGCCAACGACTAAAAAATTGATACTGTTTTCTTGTTTCCAATAGGTATCGCCTGTTTTTGTCGTTTTATTTATTTTTTCTTGTATAGAAGCACAACTTACAATCAGAATAAAAGAATAAATGAAAAGGAATAATGGCAAAGTTTTATTTTTCATATAAAGTATGTTTATGAGTTTTAAAATTGAATAAATGACCTATTATCATTCCGATTCCGCCAATTAAAACCATTGGCGTGGCTATATCATAAAGCAATTCTATTGCCACTCCAGTAATAATGGTAAGTATAGAAATAAATAGAATCACTTTAACTAATCTCGAAGTATGGCTCATTATTATTTTCGAAACAACAAACATTCCTATGCATGCAAAAAATACATCTATCCAGTGATTATGCGAAAACCCCATTGGAATGATGCTCAAAACTGGAAAAATCAAACAATGCACTAGACATAAACCAGCACTTGAAATTCCTAAAATATCTAAAAAGACTATTGATTTATTCTTTAATTTAGTGTACATTTGATTAATGCAATTTTGTTGCAAATATAAAATATATTTTCAATAACGCAACATAGTTGCATTATAATTATTTTAGCATTGAAAACCACACGAAATACTACAGCCAAATCAGCAATTTTAGAACTGATAAAAACTTCAGAAGTAGCACTCTCACACGCCGAAATTCAAAAATTAACTGGCGATTTGTGTGATAGAGTTACTATTTACCGGATTCTAGACCGTTTGATTACTGAGGATGTGATTCATAGAATTGCAACTCCTGAGGGAATTCTAAAATATGCATCTTGTCATCATAATCACGACAATCAGCAACACACTCATAATCACGTACATTTTAGTTGTGAAAAATGTCATTCTGTTACTTGTTTGGATTCGGTTAACCCTTCCTATACTATTCCTAAGTACTATTTGATTAAGCAAGTAAATTTCACCATCTCTGGCTTGTGTCCAGATTGTATCTGATTTATAATTTAGACTTCACTAAAAAAATTATTTGAGTGATGTAATTTTTGTTACATTTGTTTTAATAATTCAAATCGAATAATGAGTAAATCTTTAGAAGAAGTAAACCAATCCGTCTCAACACAAAATAAAAAAACTGTTTTCAGAAAAATTCTTGCCTTTTTTGGTCCGGCTTATTTAATTAGTGTGGGTTATATGGATCCAGGAAACTGGGCTACTGATAGTGCTGGCGGAAGTCAGTTTGGTTATGCCTTACTTTGGGTTTTATTGATGAGTAATATGATGGCGTTGCTTTTGCAAAGTTTGAGTGCCCGATTAGGAATTGTGACCCAACGCGATTTAGCACAAGCTTCCAGAGAAACGTATTCAAAATTTATTAATTATATCCTTTATTTTTTGGCAGAAATTGCCATTGCCGCCTGCGATCTCGCCGAAGTGCTTGGAATGGCTATTGGGATTAATTTATTATTTGATATTCCGTTGATTGATGCGGTTATGATAACTGTTTTAGACACTTTTTTATTGCTTTTCTTAATCAATAAAGGCATTCGAAAAATGGAAGCGTTTATCATTGTATTAGTTGTAATCATTGGAATCTCTTTCATTTTCGAGATGATTTTTGTCCAACCTGAAATGGGAAAAGTGGTTTATGGTTTAATTCCTTCAATGCCCAATTCGGCAGCGCTTTACATTGCGATAGGAATTATTGGAGCCACGGTAATGCCCCACAATTTGTACTTGCATTCTTCTTTAGTTCAAACCAGAAAATTTGACCGAAGTGTTGTTGGAATCAAGCAAGCCTTGAAATACAATTTTATCGATTCGACTATTGCTTTAAACCTAGCATTTTTTGTAAATGCAGCTATTTTAATATTGGCCGCAGCCACATTTTATAGAAATGGAATGTTTGAGGTTGCAGAAATTCAAGATGCACATCAATTTTTAGCGCC
>CALPPA020000263.1 GCA_943325355.2 Klebsiella pneumoniae
GTTTACATTAGTAAAGATCACACCCTACACGCAAGAGTAGATGGAGTTGTTTTCTTCCAAAAGAAAAGAGATAATAAATCATACGTTTCTATACTTCCATTTGAAGTTGAAGCTTAATTGATTTTCTCAATTTATTAAAAATCCGTCCCGATGTTTATCGGGACGGGTTTTTTCGTTTTACAAAGCTTCCAGCCTTTCAAAGGCTGGAAGCTTTGCATTTTTATAGATTCTACAATTAAAACAACCCTTCGATAGACAAATATCTTTCGCCAGTATCGTAATTAAAGGTTAGCACAACAGCTCCATCAGGCATAGTCTCTATTTTTTTGGCTACTGCGGCCAATGATGCTCCTGTCGAAATCCCAACAAGAATTCCTTCTTCTTTGGCAATTCTTCTAGCAAATTCAAAAGCATCATCTTTGCTTACTTGAATTACTTCGTCAATTAAATCACCGTGGTAGTTAGCAGGAATAAACCCAGCTCCAATACCTTGCAAAGGATGAGGTCCAGGAGTTCCACCACTCAATACAGGCGATAATTCAGGTTCAACAGCAATAACTTTTAAGTTGGGATATTTAGCTTTCAATACTTTTGCAACACCTGTGATGTGTCCTCCTGTTCCAACACCAGTGATGATGTAATCTAGGCCATTAGGAAAATCTGCTAGAATTTCTTGAGCGGTAGTTCTTTCGTGAACTGCAACATTGGTTGGATTTTCAAATTGTTTTGGAGACCAAGCATTTGGAGTTTCTAAGACTAATTCGGCTGCTTTTTCAATAGCGCCTTTCATTCCCTTTTCGCGAGGTGTAAGGACAAATTCGGCACCATAAATTTCCATTAATTTTCTGCGTTCTACGCTCATCGATTCTGGCATTACCAGAATCACTTTGTATCCTTTGACAGCGGCTACTAATGCTAAACCTATTCCCGTGTTTCCTGAAGTGGGTTCGATAATGACGCTGTCGGAATTCAATAATCCTTTGCTTTCGGCATCTTCAATCATTGCAAGAGCAATTCTGTCTTTGATGCTATTTCCCGGATTTGATCTTTCTAATTTAATCCAAACTTCTTTGCTGTTTCCAAACAACTTGTTGATTTGAACCACGGGTGTATTTCCTATGGTTTCTAAAATAGTTGATGCTTTCATATTAATTATGTTATTTTTTGAATGGACCGATTTGTGATTAGCATTTTTTTAGTGATTGCTAATTTACGTAAAAATACAAGGCAGATTAAATTGGTGAGTAAACAAAAAAAAATGCTTTTGTTGTTTGTGGACTCAGGTTATCAAACAAAGCTCCTAGCCTTTAAAAGACTAGGAGCTTTAGCGTTTCTCTATATCTGATCTATGGCTTTTTCTTCAAATTGGTTTTATAAAATCGAACTACTCAACTTCAATTTTATCAATTAGTAATTGAAAATTTTCATTTTTTTTATTTCCAACTAAAAAAGCAATTTCTTCTAAACTTGCACCATCATAATTTGGAATATCAATTGTTCTTCCTCTAAACGAAGCATATAATTTGGTGATTGGAATTTCTATAGTTTGCCAATCCGTAGTAGTTTGAAATTCATAAATATAGGAATAGTAATTGCTACGTTCTGATTTCACTCTGAACTGATATTTTTTGCCATCTCCTTTCAATCGGATACTGAAAATCTTTTTCTCCTTCAGCGAGACCGGTTTTGGATAATGTTGAACAGAACAAAATCCACCATTGTTTTCTAAAGAAACACTTCCTTTAAATACGCCATTACCAGAAGCATCAATAAAAAATTTGCTTGATGAAATGCCGCCCATAACACTGTCATCAACAACTCTCCAATTATCAATATTGCTATTTAGATTAAAATCAAAAAGTACAATAGGATTCATAATAATGGAAAATAAAAGAATTAAAAACATATTTTTTTAATTTTAAAAATTAAAAGTAATCCTTTATATGTTTGCACATTAAAACTTTAACATATTTGGATAATGAAAATAACAGTTGTTTAAAGATTGTAAATTAATCTCTTTTAATTTAAGCAAAAAAACCCTCACATTTCTGCAAGGGTTCATCTTAATACTTAGTACTAAATTAGCTGCGCTCCGTTCGGCTAAAGCCTCGGGTCTTAATACTAATATCTATAATACTCCGGTTTAAAAGGTCCTTCAACCGCTACGCCGATATAATCAGCTTGGTCTTTACGTAAAGTTTCCAATTCAACACCTAGTTTTTCTAAATGTAACATTGCTACTTTTTCGTCTAAATGTTTAGGTAACATATACACGTCATTGTTGTATGCCGCACTGTTTTTCCACAATTCGATTTGAGCTAAAGTTTGGTTGGTAAAGGAGTTACTCATTACAAAACTTGGGTGACCTGTAGCACAACCTAGGTTTACTAAACGACCTTCAGCAAGAACCAGAATATCAACACCATCAATAGTATATTTATCTACTTGTGGTTTAATTTCAATTTTTGTGTTCCCGTAGTTTCCGTTCAACCTAGCCATATCAATTTCGTTATCAAAATGCCCAATGTTACAAACTATGGTTTTATCTTTCATTGCACGGAAATTACTTTCCAATACAATATCTTTATTTCCAGTTGTAGTAATTACAATATCAGCAGTAGGAATGACAGAAGCTAGTTTTTTAACTTCAAAACCATCCATTGCAGCTTGAAGCGCACAAATTGGGTCAATTTCAGTAACCGTTACAATAGAACCAGCACCTCTAAAAGAAGCTGCAGTTCCTTTTCCAACATCACCGTAACCACAAACGATTACTCTTTTTCCAGCCAACATAATATCGGTAGCACGACGAACCGCATCAACAGCACTTTCTTTACATCCGTATTTATTGTCAAATTTCGATTTAGTAACCGAGTCATTCACATTGATAGCAGGCATTGGTAATGTTCCTGCTTTTACTCTTTCGTAAAGTCTATGAACACCAGTTGTAGTTTCTTCGCTCAAACCTTTGATTCCAGCAACCAATTCTGGAAAACGGTCAATAACCATATTGGTCAAATCTCCACCATCGTCAAGAATCATATTCAATGGTTTACGGTCTTCGCCAAAGAATAATGTTTGCTCAATACACCAGTCAAAAGATTCCTCGTCTAGACCTTTCCAAGCATAAACTTGAATTTTTGCAGCAGCTATCGCAGCAGCAGCCTGATCTTGAGTAGAGAAAATGTTACAAGAACTCCAAGTCACTTCAGCACCAAGAGCAATCAATGTTTCAATCAAAACCGCAGTTTGAATCGTCATGTGCAAACATCCTGCAATACGAGCACCAGCAAGCGGTTGTTCGTCTTTGTATTCTGCACGAAGCGCCATTAAACCTGGCATTTCAGCCTCAGCCAATTCAATTTCTTTTCTTCCCCAAGCCGCTAGGGAAATGTCTTTTACTTTGAAAGCCACATAAGGCATAGTCGATGTACTCATTTATAGTATATTTGTAATATGTAAAATTTTTGCAAATTTACGTAATAACTTATAATTTAAAAAGCATTCGGGAACATTTATGAATTGTTTAATGCCGTAATCTTTTGA
>CALPPA020000264.1 GCA_943325355.2 Klebsiella pneumoniae
ACAAGTAAAAACTTCAATATTAAAAAATTAGCGACTTATGCAGCCAGTCTTTTCGAAAATACTGAAATGGAAGTGTTGGATTTAAACGATTTTCAAATACCTTTGTTCAGTGTTGATATTGAGGCAGAAATCGGCCAGCATCCTTTGGCTAAAGCCTTTCTCGACAAAATTTCAAGCGCCGATATTCTCTTAGTTTCTCTTGCTTAAAATAACAGAAATTATTCTGTGGTATTCAAAAATATTTTTAATTGGTGTTTCAGAATTGACGCAAAAGTTTTTCTGGAAAAACCAATGCTACTGATGGCTACATCGCCGGGAGCAAGAGGTGTAGCATCGGTTCTTGAAATTGCCAATAATGCTTTTACACGTTATTGCGGAATTATAAAAGCAACGTTTTCCTTACCAAGTTTTAACGATAATTTTGATGTTGAAAAACGGAAAATTTCTAATGTGGAATTGGACAACCAATTAAGAGAAATGGTCAATAATTTTGTATAACAATTTATATAATCTTTGCTCTATTTTCTATATTCTAAAAGTGACAAACTATTATAAGTAAACAGAAATTCATTGTCAATATTATTATTGATAACTTCTCAATATTCCATTTTTATTTTCTACCTACATTCCCTATATTAGCACACCCGAGGTCAATGTAAAAAGCATAGGCCGAATTGAACGTAGTTAAATTCGATAAAACTTAAAATGCCCGATCAAAATCAATATACCGAAGACAATATTCGGTCACTAGACTGGAAAGAACACATCAGAATGCGTCCCGGAATGTACATCGGAAAACTGGGTGACGGTTCTTCTCCAGACGACGGTATTTACATTCTTCTCAAGGAAGTCCTGGATAACTGTATCGACGAGTTCGTTATGGGTGCAGGAAAAACCATCGAGGTTACCATCAAAGAAAAAACGGTTACGGTTCGCGATTACGGTCGCGGAATTCCTCTTGGAAAAGTGATTGACGTGGTTTCCAAGATGAATACCGGAGGGAAATATGACTCCTTGGCCTTCAAGAAATCAGTTGGTTTAAATGGCGTTGGAACAAAAGCCGTAAATGCTTTGTCTAATTATTTCCGCGTGGAATCCGTTCGTGATGAAAAACAAAAAGCAGCTGAATTCTCGGGAGGAAACTTGGTTCTCGAAGAAGATGTTATAGAAACTACCAAAAGAAAAGGAACCAAAGTTACTTTTATTCCGGACGAAGCAATTTTCAAAAATTACAAATTCCGATATGAATATGTAATCAAAATGCTCAAAAACTATTGTTATCTCAACAATGGTTTGACCATATTATTCAACGGTGAAAAATATTTTTCCGAAAATGGATTGAAAGATTTATTGGAAGAAACTATCCACACCGACGATCTCGAATATCCAATCATACATTTGAAAGGAGATGACATCGAAATTGCTTTGACACACAGTAAAACACAATATTCTGAGGAATACCATTCTTTTGTTAACGGACAAAATACAACGCAAGGAGGAACTCACCTTGCTGCTTATCGCGAAGCTATTGTGAAAACTGTAAGAGAATATTACAATAAAGGTTTCGAAGCATCTGATGTACGAAAATCTATCGTGACCGCGATTAGCATCAAAGTAATGGAGCCCGTTTTTGAGTCGCAAACCAAAACCAAATTAGGCTCGACCGATATGGGTTCAGACCCTGGAATGCCATCGGTTCGAACTTTTGTAAATGATTTTGTAAAAAATAAATTAGACAGTTACCTGCATAAAAATCCGGCAACTGCCGATGCGCTTTTACGTAAAATTATTCAAGCGGAACGCGAACGTAAAGAACTTTCTGGAATCAGAAAATTGGCAACCGATCGAGCAAAAAAAGCCAATTTGCACAACAAAAAACTACGCGATTGTAGGGCACATCTTCCTGATACCAAGAATCCAAAAAATTTGGACAGCACTCTTTTTATTACTGAGGGAGATTCGGCTTCGGGTTCGATTACCAAATCGCGTGACGTGAATACGCAAGCGGTTTTTAGCCTTCGTGGAAAACCACTGAATTGCTACGGAATGAGCAAGAAAATTGTGTATGAAAACGAAGAATTCAATTTGTTGCAAGCGGCTTTGGATATTGAAGATGGGTTGGAAAAATTGCGTTACAACAACATTGTAATCGCCACTGATGCCGATGTCGATGGAATGCACATTCGATTATTGCTGATTACGTTCTTCCTACAATTTTTCCCGGAATTGATAAAAGAAGGACATTTGTATATTCTGCAAACGCCATTGTTCAGGGTTCGAAACAAGAAAGAAACTATTTATTGCTATTCGGATGACGAACGAAAAGCAGCCATAGAAAAATTAAAACCGAAACCGGAGATCACCCGATTTAAAGGTTTGGGAGAAATATCACCAGACGAATTCAAGAATTTTATTGGAGAAACCATAAGATTGGATCCTATTATGATGGACAAAAACACTTCGGTGGAGCAATTGTTGTCTTTCTATATGGGAAAAAATACGCCGGACCGACAAGAATTTATCATCAATAATTTGAAGGTGGAATTAGATACGATTGAAGCAAGCTAAAAAAAATGGACGAAGACGAAGATAACATCATCCCAAACGAAGACGAAAATAACGAAGAGTTAAACGAATCATCGAGCGAAGAAGGATTTGAAGAAATAAAAACTTCTAGTGGGATGCAGCATTTTTACGAAAATAACGACGAAGGCAGCGATACCATTACCAAAGTCACCGGAATGTACAAAGACTGGTTTTTGGATTATGCTTCTTATGTAATTTTGGAGCGTGCTGTTCCCGCAATTGAGGACGGTTTTAAACCCGTGCAACGTAGAATTATGCATTCTCTTAAGGAATTGGATGACGGTCGTTACAACAAAGTGGCGAATGTTGTCGGGCACACAATGCAATACCATCCACACGGAGACCAAAGTATTGGTGATGCGATGGTGCAAATTGGCCAAAAAGAATTACTGATAGATTGTCAGGGAAACTGGGGAAATATTCTCACTGGCGATAGCGCAGCAGCTTCCCGTTACATTGAAGCGCGTTTGTCTAAATTTGCATTGGAGGTTTTGTATTCTCCAAAAATTACCGATTGGGGCGTTTCTTATGATGGTCGTCGTGCCGAACCGAATAATCTTCCCGTAAAATTCCCGTTGCTTTTGGCACAAGGCGCCGAAGGGATTGCCGTTGGGCTTTCCACGAAAGTGTTGCCACATAATTTCAATGAATTGATAGACGCTTCCATAAAAATTCTGAAAGGAAAACCATTCCAAATTTTTCCAGATTTTATGACTGCCGGGATAGCGGATATTTCCAATTATAATGACGGAATGCGTGGTGGGCGTGTTCGTGTTCGTGCCAAAATTGCACAGTTAGACAAAAATACTTTGGTGATTACCCAAATTCCGTTTTCGACCAATACAACCACTTTGATTGATAGTATTTTGAAAGCCAATGAAAAAGGGAAAATCAAAATCAAGAAAATTGAAGACAATACCGCTGCGGAAGTTGAAATCTTAATTCACTTATTCCCAGG
>CALPPA020000265.1 GCA_943325355.2 Klebsiella pneumoniae
CAGCAATATTCTTGTTGAAAATGGAATGAAAGGTATAGCTGAAAATATCCTTTTTCCAATAGAGCGAGCGGTAAGTTGTTTCGGTTTCCATCTAGCAAAATTAGATATTAGACAAAATAGTGCTTTTCATGACAAAGCCATATCTCAAATATTGCAAGCTAATGGTGAAAAAGATTTTGATTTCGAAAACTGGAGTGAGGATAAGCGAGTAGCACATTTAAACAAATTACTGCAAAGCCATTCACTCAATACCGACATCACCATTTATTATGGCGCAGAAGCCGATAATGTTTTAGATTGTTACCGAGTAGTTCGCAACCACATCAATTTATATGGTTCAGAGGGTATCGGTTCCTTTATCATCAGTATGACTCGAAATCTCAGTGATTTGCTTGTTGTTTATTTCTTTATGAAGGAAACCCAACTATTAAACACCAATATTAAAGTTGTCCCACTTTTAGAAACCATTGATGATTTACAAAACGGACCAATCATTTTAGACCAATTCCTTCAACATACAATTACCCAACAAAGAGCTTCAAAAATAGAATACAAACAAGAAGTTATGGTGGGTTATAGTGATAGTAATAAAGACGGAGGAACTATTGCAAGTAAATGGAATTTATATAAAGCCGAGCAAGAACTGCACGAAATTGGAATAAAAAATAATTTCAAAGTTTATTTCTTTCACGGTACAGGTGGAACAATTAGCCGAGGAGGCGGAAAATACCATCGCTTTCTAGAAAGTATGCCTTTGAATACAGTAAACGGAACGATAAAAATAACCGTTCAAGGAGAGACTATTGCCCAATTATTTGGAAATCCATTAACAGCAACTTACAACTTAAATGCATTAACTTCAGGAGTTGCAAAGCATTCCATTTTAAGTAAACACTATTCAGAAACCAACAAGTATCCACTTGAAATAATGGATTTTTTGGCTCAAAAATCATTTGAACATTATAGAGAATTTATAGAAACCCCTGGATTTATTAATTTTTATAGTAAAGCTACTTGTATAGATGTTTTAGAAAAAAGTAAAATTGGTTCACGACCAGCCAGACGAACCGGAACCAGATCCTTAAAAGACTTAAGAGCGATTCCGTGGGTATTTAGTTGGAATCTTTCTCGATTTACCTTAACTGGTTGGTATGGAATTGGCGGAGCATTAAAAGAGTTGAAAACAGAAAAACCAGAAGCGTTCCAAAGTTTGAAGGAAAGTATAAAAAATTGGGACTTTTTTAGATTTTTAATGATCCAAACAGAAACAAATCTTATTCTTACGAATACAGAAATAATTAACTTGTATGCTACTTTAGACGAATCTGTTGCTGAGCGCGAAGTATTTATGTCGAAAATTTTAGAAGACTATGAAAATGGTGTTGCATTGATTGAAGAACTTTTTGAGGATAAAAGTAGTAACAGAAGAGAAGGTCAATATGATAACTTACAATGGAGAAATGAAAAATTGAACACCTTACATCATTTACATATCAAATATCTTAAACAATGGAGAGACTTAACTGATTACGATAATCCTGAAAAAGAAAAAACTCTTTCTAAATTACTTGGTATAATTAATTCAATATCAAGCGGATTAAAAAACACAGGTTGATAATTTGTTTAATTTCAGCTGTACGAAGTATCTCAACTTTGTAGCCACAATTATAAGTCGCAACAGCCGAAGTAATTCTCTATTATCACAAATAAAATTGTATTTTTGATAATCGATTGGAAACGAATAAGTCGAAAATCAGTTAAAAGAAAACTATAAACTAAAAAAAGTAAAATGATAAATTTAACCATTTCAGTACAAATTATTGTTGCAGCATCTGTTTATTATGTTTGGATATTTCGCTATTTTAATGTCATCAAAGAATTTAACCAATTTGGATTAAGTAATCTAACTCGAAGTTTTGTTGGAGCCTCAAAAATAACACTAGCAGCCCTCCTTATAGTGGGAATTTGGCATCCTGAATTTATAGCAATCCCTTCAGCACTTATGGGATTATTTATGGTATGTGCTCAATATTTCCATTTTAAAGTAAAAAACCCTTTCCTTAAACACCTTCCTTCCCTAATTCTATTGATTTTGTGTGTGCTTTTAACAACAACTTCATTAGGTCTAATTTAATTATGAATATATTCAACAGCTGTGTTATAGTATCCAGTTTTTCTTTTTTGTTTTATGGCGTTTCCTATTTTGTAACACCACATATGAAAAGTGAATTTAAAAGGTTCAAATTAGAAAAACTAGGACTGCTTACTATAATTTTAGAAATTGTGGGTGCTTTAGGATTATTTATAGGTCTTTGGTATCAACCTCTATTATTACTTTCTTCTGGAGGTCTTGCGCTTTTAATGTTTCTTGGAGTACTAGTAAGATTAAAACTGAAAGACAGCTTGTGGATTACTTTACCCGCATTGTTTTATATGGTTTTAAATGGGTACATTTTTTATGTAACAATATATCAAATACAATAATTACAATCAAAAATTAGTACTTTCGCAACACTAAAAAATCAAAACTTGCCGATTCATTTTTTGGAAATTAATTCCAAAATTAGGCGGTTTCTAAAAAAATTATAATGGCATCAGGTTTTTTCGCTTTATTAGATGATATCGCAGCAATCATGGATGATGTTGCAGTAATGAGTAAAATTGCTGCTAAAAAAACAGCAGGTATTTTGGGTGATGATTTGGCTGTTAATGCCGAGAAAGCATCTGGATTTATTTCTTCGAGAGAACTCCCAGTTTTATGGGCTATAGCCAAAGGTTCTTTTGTCAATAAATTAATTATTTTGCCAATAGCGTTTTTATTAAGTGCTTTTTTTCCAACGGCTATTAAAATTATATTAGTACTTGGTGGACTTTTTTTAGCCTATGAAGGTGCTGAAAAAATTTATGAGTTTTTCTTTCCTCATCAACATTCTAAACACGAAATTCTAAATCAGGCATTCACAGAAGAAGAAATTTTAACTTTTGAAAAAGAAAAAATTAAATCAGCCATCGTCACCGACTTTATTTTATCAGTTGAGATTGTCATAATTGCTTTAGGAACTGTAATTGAAGAAACTCTTTCCTCACAGATTATGGTGGTTTCTATCATAGCAATAATAGCCACAATTGGAGTTTATGGCATAGTGGCACTTATTGTTCGAATGGATGAATTGGGTTACAAACTTATTGCAATGAGTACTAAAGAACGAAGTTTTTCTAAAACAATTGGAAATGTATTGGTTCAAGCCTTACCTAAAGTCATCAAAAGTTTAGCAGTTATTGGCACAATAGCTTTACTACTTGTAGCGGGTGGCATTTTCGTGCATAATATAGCTTACCTTCATCATTTACTCCCACAAATTCCATCCATTTTGAAAGAATTTTGCATAGGACTCATCATTGGTTTATTGGTTTTAGGAATAGTAAACGTATTCAAGAAGATAATCGGAAAAAAATGAGTTTAATAAAATGGTTTAAAGAAGAATTCAAGTTATAAATCCAAGTTTTCCAATCTCCATTGTCCCTATTCTTTATAAAAATTC
>CALPPA020000266.1 GCA_943325355.2 Klebsiella pneumoniae
AAGATCAGGATTTGTTACAATGAATAACTCATTGATATTCTCTTCCGCTGCATTATTAATAGCGTTAGTAAGTGCTAATCTAAAATCTTTAACATTTACATAATTGACAGACGAATTTTCATTTAGAATACCCCTGAAGTGAATAAAATAAGAATGAGCTTCTAAATGAGAGGCTAATTCAATACTCGTTTTATTGAACCCCCATATTGCAACTGTATACCGCTTGAGTACCCATTTTTTTATATTTCTTGTGATGATAGCAAACAAAATTCTAGATAACAAAAAATAAACCAGCAAAAAACTTAATTGAAATAAATTAGCCTTGCTACCGAAAAAGTATAATATGTCATCATTAAAAATAAAAATGTAACTATGCCACAGTATTCTTTGTGTAAAGAAAGCACGCCAGCTATTGCCAAAAAAATCTTCTAAACTAAAAAGGACATCGACCCGATACAATTTAAAATAGGTAACTGAAAATAACCAACTTAAAATAGTAATAGGAATCATCTTATTGATTAACAGCGTATTCCAACCAACATCTTCTGGAGTAGCAAACTTTAAAAATAGCATAGTCCCAATAACCATAGCAATCATATCCTGAACTGCACAGAAAATTAAAAAGGTGAATTTATGTCTATTTCTCATTTCTAAATCTTTTAAAACTACATAGCATTGCCTGTAAATAATATAATAATCCCCCTATAAAACTTCCTAGAATACCATAAAAAACATCAATCAAATCTGGATTCCTTTTTTGAATTAAAATCTGTCCCCCTTCAGCTACGCAAACGATAATTATTGAAATTGCTATGTTTTGTATAAAATTTAAACTTTTATTATAATATTCTATTGAACTCATTTGATGTGCAATGTCTTCTAACAGGAAACCCACAGCTATAAAAGGAATACAAGTGCGTAAATTGTAATATTCATTGCTCCAGTTCAGAATCCATTTAGGCAAATACGTTTCTTTACTAAAACCAGGATCTGGTATCCACGAATAATAAAAAATCGCAGCTATTACAAAAAATAAAATAAGGAAAACTCCTTTCTTAGGCATTTTATACTATTTAAAATATTATAAATTAGTTTTTTATTTATTAGATTATTTATGACTTAGGCTAACAAAAAATGTTAGATTACCCTTTTATAAACCAAGACTTTTTTACTTTTTTTTCTTGATAATCATAACCATAGCCGTAGTTGATGCCGTAATTATAACCGTATGACTTTTGCGAATTGACGTGGTTAATAAGAATACCAACATTTTTCAATTGCCCCTTTTTAATAAAATTATTTAACCGAACTATTGAACTCTTATCTGTAAAATCGAATTTTGACACATATACTGTAACATCCGCTAAATGACTAAAATTGAGAGTGTCAGATACCATTTGTACAGGAGCCGTATCTAGTATGATAAAATCATAAAGATCCTTCGCTTCTTCAATTAATGATTCAAAATTAGAATTGGTCAATAACTGAGTTGGATTTGGAGGAACTTGTCCCGCAAAAAGTATATCAAGATTTTTAGAAAAATCTGTATCTTTTGTCAATAACCCTTTCCAATCTATGCTTTTATCGTGTAAATAATTAGTTAGACCCAATATGCTTTTATCTAAATTGAAATAGGTATGCAATTGAGGATTTCTTAAATCGACACCAATGAGCAATACTTTCTTATTAAGATTACTAATTGTTATAGCATTATGAAAAGCGCAAAAAGATTTACCTTCATCTTGAACAGAGGAAGTATACAGTATTACTTTTCCCCTATTTTCATTTTTATCTGGTAATAAATAAGATATGTTTGAAATTAATGTTCGAGATGCCTCTGCTAATAAAGAGCGGGAATTTGCGGTGTTGTCTAACTTTTCTTTCGAACTTATTTTAGGCATATATCCCAAAAAAGGAATAGCATCATTTACTTTTTGAATATCTTCCTCATTATGTACTTTGGAATCCAATTGTAGACTAACATAAATTACTCCAAACGGAAGTAGCAAACCCAGCAAAAAAGCACCTAACATAAATGATTTGGGCTGCGGAAATATTGCTGAATAATTTGTTTCAGGTGAATTTAAAGTCTTTAAATTTGATTCTAAAATCGCACCATTCAAAACTGCTTCTTCTCTTTTTTGTAATAATGCCACATACGTTTCTTCTTTAGTATTTAGATTACTATTAATATTACCCAATACTTTATCTTTTGTAGGAATACTTTTTGCTTTAGAATTAGCAATATTTTGCTCTGATCTATTGGCTCTACTTGTTTGATTCAGAAAATTTAAATACCCCTCTAGCGTATTCAATATTTCCTGTTTCTGAGATTTTAGTTGTGTAATTAGACTAATATAGGCAGGATTATTTTTTTGAGCTCTTTGTAAGATTAATTCACTTTCGAGAAGTTTAGCATTGTAATTTGCAAGCATCTGATTGACTGTAGGTGCTTCTAATTTGTAATCCGTACCTAAAGCACGGCTAGCGCCAGAATTTCTGATATCATTAATTGCATAATTAGTTAATGCTATCTGTCTTTCATTGAGGCTAGAGTTTTCGTTCTTTACACTTCTATCAGCCGTTTTTTCTACAATATAATTGTCCATCACTAGGATATCATTATTTTGTAAAAACTTTTCTTTGACGCTTTCGATAGAATCTTTTTCTTTAGTGAAACTTTTTATCCTTTGATTTAAATAAGAAACTGTATTAACGTATAATTTTTGTTTATTGATAACAATATTTTTATCTAACAATACGATAATTTCATTGAGTATTTTCCTAGAGCGTATAGGACTGACACCAATATGATCAAGTTCTATTGTTCCTTTTGAATCTTCATCAGAGAAAACATTAAGCGAAGCCTTCAAATTTTTTACAGCAATATCTGTAGGTTCAAGACGAACTACATATTCATTTTCAAAATAAGACGAAGGGTCCTTCTTAGCTGAGGCGTTTAATTGAATTTTAAATGGCAACCCGGAAATTTCTTGATCCCCATCGTATCCATTAACAGTATAACTTTTTTCCGTTTCTGGGTTGATTATAGTAAATCCTTGTTGATTTACCTTAATTTCGTATGAAACTAGTGGCAACAAATCCTTAGATATCGTCGGCGTCACAATAAAAGGAACTGCATTTATAACTGTACCTTTTACTTTATAAACTTTTTCAAAATAACTGATATTTAGATTCAGACTTTTTACTACCTTCAACAAAAAGTCATTGGAGGTAATTAACCTAATTTCTTCCTCCAAATTATCTTCTTCGCTTTTTTCCTCAGTGTTTGTGTTTATAATTTTTGTTTTATCTTCTTGTTTTTTATCAATAAATATCAGTGCTGAAGTTTGGTAAGAAGATGGCACTGTTTTTATATAAATAAAGGCGGCACCCAAACATAAAATTAAACTAACCAAAAACCAAGGCCAATACTGGAAATACTTAAAAAATTCTTTTTTAAAATCCATTTATAATGCTTTATAAAGTAAAACTAATGCTGCAATAGAGCCTACAATACTCAAAAAT
>CALPPA020000267.1 GCA_943325355.2 Klebsiella pneumoniae
CGAATCGTTATGTTAAACAAAAATCAATCAAACAAAAGGAATTATTGGAAGTATGCTTTGGTGCTTCCGCTATTAGGGGTATTTGTAATTTTCTTTCAAATGAAAGTTGTTGCGCAGGAAAAAGAATCAAAAAAACAAGAAATTACAAATAAAGAAATACCCTTTTTTATTGTAATTGACAAAAACACCTCTGAAAAAGATATTAAAGAATATTCAACTATTGTAAAATCAAATTATGATGGAAATTTAAAATTTTCCAAAATAAAGAGAAATTCAAATGGAGAAATAATAGGCATTAAAGTTGGATTTAAGCAAAAAGATGGACGTTCTGGAGCTACCGAAATTAGCGGTACGAAACCAATTAAAACTTTTTATTTTATAATAAAAGGTGATGAAATGGGATTTGAAAGACTTAAAAAGTCTAAAAATAATGGAAATGTGACAGTTTCAAAATACCCTATAACAGATTCAACTGTTGAAACTTCAAATGCATTAAAACCAGTGAAAATAACAGACAAAGACATTTACATTGATGGTGTAAAAGCCACTAATGCACAGTTTTCAGAATTAGATCCAAATGCTATAGACAAAGTAGAAGTCAATACCTTTGAAAATAATGTTAAAATCACAACGAAAACAATCAATATATCAGCAGATAATTTTAATAATAAAATTATCTCAAAAGAAAAACCTATCATAATTCTTAATGGAAAAAGAACCCAAACTACTTTTGAAGATGTAAACAAATTGGATCCAAATTTGATTCAAAGTATAAATGTATTAAAAGGAAAAAAGGCCATAGACAAATATGGCAAAGATGGTGAAAACGGAGTTATCGAAATTATTACCAAAGAAAATGCTGATTTATTAAAATACAATTCACCTAGTGAAAAAAAAGAATCAGAGCTAGATAAAGGTGAAATACAAAACTCAGGAAATGAAACTGTTTCGTCATACAAACAATACCTCGAAATGTATAAAACACAATTCCAAGCACGATTTAGTTTAGAAAGAATGAAAGTCAAAAACGAACAAGCAAAAGTGCAACTTGAAAAAGCTAAACAATCACTCAAATCAAAATTATTCTCATAATAAAAATAGAAAAGACTACTGAATTCAGTAGTCTTTTCTATTTTTGCAATAAATTAAGTGTCTTATGTATAAACTCCTAGCCCAGATAAACAAGCTTCTGCTGCCTAGTTTTACTAAAAAAAGATTGGATTTATCCAAAGCCAAGAAATGGCAAATGGCAATAATAGGCTATCGGTATTATGTAACAACAAGAGCATTAGACTGATAAATGCAGGTTTTAGAAAGCAAATTTTAGATTTAAAAAAAATAGATTTAATTTTGATTTCCCATTTGCAAATTACATAATTATACCTATATTTGCACTCACAAAAATGGCCACGTGGCGCAACTGAATAGCGCACTTGATTACGGCTCAAGAGGTTGCTGGTTTGAATCCAGCCGCGGTCACTTAAGAATGGAAAGCTCAAACGAAAGTTTGGGCTTTTTTTGTAAATAATTGGTTTTGAGCTCGCTCAAAAAATCAAATATTCACAAAAAAAGTTTTCAATCTCTGATTGAAAAAGCTTTTCATTTCCACTACGGAGCTTTGTCTGGATATTGCGAAGCAAAATCCAGTTTAAAAAAGCTGTTAAACCGAAGTAATTTAAACTTTTAAAGAAAAATGACAGATTATTTCCTTGACGTCGAATACAATAACCTCACTTACGGTGAACAAGATGTCAATTTAAAGGAATTTGAATGCTGTACTTTTAATACTTGCGATTTCTCAAAATGCAATTTTATTGGAGTCGTTTTTATCGATTGTATCTTTAATGATTGTGTTTTTAGCGGAGCCAAAATCAACCACGTAGCATTGAGAAGTGTGTTTTTTAATCGGTGCAAAATCCTAGATGTAAATTTTGCAATGTGTGATAAACTGATTTTTGAAATCCATTTTAAAGAATGTACATTGGATTTTTCCAAATTTTACACCCTGAAAATTAAAGGTACAACCTTTGTAGATTGTAGCATTATCGCAGTAGATTTTATGAGTACCGATTTAACCGAAGTAGTTTTCGATAAATGTGATTTATACCGCTCTGAATTTGGCAAAGCCAATGCGAACAAAGCTAACTTCAAGACCAGTTACAACTACACCATTGACCCAACAAAAACAAAAATCAAAAAAGCAATATTCTCGATTGACGGTCTGAAAGGATTGCTTTTTAAACACGAAATTGTAGTTGATTAAGAACCTTCGCCTTGAATCATAATACATACTTTCTCATTCTTATTTCTTCCCTATCAATAATTTAACTAGGTTTTTAATTAAACAATACCATAATTTATTACTTTTAAGGGTACTAATTCTTTATCCTTTAAATCTCAAAAAAAAATCCTTTTATCCTATTCTGAAATATGATATTTATCATTTATAAAGTGATTTTTTTTATTGAAATTTGATACAATTAATCTTAACTAAATCAAAAAAGATGGCAAACTTTGACGTAAATCATATAAAAAATGTAGTTTTATTAGGTCACACAGGAAGTGGTAAGACTACCTTAATTGAATCTATGCTTTTTGAAGCTGGATCAATTAATCGTCGTGGATCAATTTTGGAAAAAAATACTGTTGCTGATTATTCCGAAATCGAACATGAAAAAGGGAAGTCATTTTTTTCGAAATTAGTGAATACAAAATGGAAAGGGTTTAAAATAAATATTTTAGACACTCCTGGTTATGATGATTTTGCAGGAGAAATAATTGGAGCAATGCGCGTTGCCGATTGTGGTTTAATGCTCTTAAATTCCTCAATGGGTGTTGAAGTTGGTACAGATATTATTTGGGAATACGCCAATGAATATAAACTACCTATACTGATAGCAATAAATCATTTGGATAATGAAAAATCTGACTTTGACAAAACAGTACAAGAAGCAAAGGATCATTTTGGGAAAAGTGTGGTTTTAGTTCAATATCCCTTGAATCAAAGTGCCGAATTTAATGCTATCATTGATGTTTTAAATATGGTAATGTATAAATATCCAGCCAATGGTGGAAAACCAGAAAAAGTTGCAATTCCAGCAAGTGAAATCGAGAAAGCGAATCGTTTGCATCAGGAATTAATTGAAACCATTGCCGGAAATGACGAAACCCTAATGGAATTGTATTTCGAAAAAGGAGAGTTGAATGAAGATGAAATGAAATTAGGTTTGCATCACTCTTTGATAAAACACGAAATTTTCCCGGTTTTTTGCGTTTCTGCCAAGAAAAATATGGGAAGTGGCAGAATTATGGGATTCATCGATAATGTGTGTCCATCAGCTAATGAAATGCCCAAACAAAAAAGCATTGACGGAAAAGAAATTGAATGCAGCGAAAAAGGTCCCACTGCCATATTTATTTATAAAAACCTATCAGAGCCACACATTGGCGATTTGAGTTTCTTTAAGGTGCTTTCGGGAAAAATTAAAGTGGGAGACGAATTGACCAATGAAAATACGGGTCAA
>CALPPA020000268.1 GCA_943325355.2 Klebsiella pneumoniae
ATTCGCTTCAAAATCATATCGATTTATTGATGGCAATGTATAAAAAGAACGATAAATGATAAGAGTGTTACATATCGTTGATACCATAATGTCTGGAGGTGTGGAACGGAGAAGGTTGTCAATGGCAAAACTTCTCGATTCCAAACAATTTGAACTCAAAATAATTTGTACGAATGCTGTTGGTCCTTTTCCAGAAGAATTTGCTCAATATGGAGTAGAAATTATTGAAATTGGCGATTTAATATCATTTGTAAATATAAAACAGCACAAAAAAGTGATGAAAGTCATAGATGATTTCAAGCCGCATATCATACACGGAGCTGTTTTTGAGGGTGTGACATTAGCCTCTATCAATGGTTTTTTCAAAAGAGTGCCCATTATTATATTAGAGGAAACTTCGGATCCTATTTATAGAAATTGGAAAGCCCATTTGTTGATGAAATTGCTAACATTTCCAGCAGATAAGGTCATTGGTGTGTCTCCAGCATCTACCAAATATTTAACGGACAAATTAAAAGTTTCAAAAACTAAAGCTTTATTGATTAACAATGGTGTCGTTTTACCAGAACAAGTAAGTCAAGAAGAAATAAGATTACTAAAACAAGAACTCTCAATCAAAGAAAGTGAAATTGTTATTGGGACTGTTGGACGAATGCTATCGGATGAAAACAAAAGATTTTCTGATTTAATTAAAGCTTTTGCTATTTTAATAAATAAAGGCTTACAGGTAAAATTGGTTATGGTAGGACGAGGACCATTATTGAAAGTGTATCAAGAATTAGCCAAAGAGTTAAAGATACAAGACTACATTGTTTTCACGGGCTATCAAAATAACACAAGTAAGTATTATGCCATTTTTGATATTTTCAGTTTGGTTTCTGCTTATGAGTCATTTGGATTAGTTTTAGCAGAGGCTATGTTGCAAAAATTGCCCATTGTTGCCACAAGGGTCGGAGGAATGCAGTACATAGTTGACGACAATAAAACAGGGTTTTTAGTTGAAAAATTGGATGTGAAAGCTATTGCCGAAAAGCTAAAAATACTATTCCTCGATGCGGATTTAAGAAAACAATTTGGGGAAAATGGCTATGACAAAGCGATGAAAAACTACACTGAGGAACGCTATGTTAAAGATGTGGCGAACTTATATTTAGAACTAATACAGAAAAAGAAAATTAAAATATCATAATTTAGGTGAAAAATACAATTTATCTCCCAGGGTTGAATGGCATTAGAGCAATAGCTGCCCTTTCGGTAGTATTTAGTCATATCAATAATAGGCTGGAATACTATAAATTACCTAAAGCACAGCCACTAGACATAGCTAGTTTTGGAGTTACTATATTTTTTACTTTAAGCGGATTTTTGATTACTTATTTATTATTAAAAGAGATAGAAAAAACAGGAACTGTTGACATAAAGAAATTTTATATGCGAAGAGTATTGAGAATTTGGCCTCTTTATTATCTGTATCTTTTTATTGTAGTTTTACTTAATGGTATCGAAAATCTTCAATGGCCTATTTTGTTTTATATCTTCATTCTTCCTAATTTCAAGAATTCTTTTACAGGTATTATAGCAACAGTTGTTGGAAGCAAACATTTGATCTTAATGACAGGCCATTATTGGTCACTTGGAGTCGAAGAACAATTTTATGCTTTTTGGCCTTGGGTGGTGAGAAAAACCAAAATATTATTTCGCTTTTTGATTCTATTCCCAATATTTTTTATAATGTTAAAGTTGAGTCTACACCTTTTTAACGCACCAAAAGGATTCATCACCTTTTTTAATTTTACTCGATTCGGATGTTTAACTTTGGGCGCATTAGGCGCATATTTGTTTTACCACAACAGTCTAAAAGTACAATGGATTATCAATAAGTGGTGGCTAGAATCACTAGCTTGGCTCCTGCTTGTGGTCGTGGCATTAAATAAATTTCATCTGTCTTCTGTAATAGATCACGAAATTATATCGATAGTTACATTAATAATTATTTTTAATCAAATCGCAAACCCTAAGCGGCTAGTTTCTTTAGAAAATAAAGTATTCGATTATTTGGGTAAAATATCATTCGGACTCTATGTTTACAACCCATTAGTGATTTATTGTATGTCCTTTTTAATAAATAAATTATACATTGAAAATCAATTGCTTAAGCAAATAATTATTTATATTTCGGTAGTTTTAGCAATTGTTTTAGTAGCACACCTTTCGTATTACTATTTTGAAAAACGTTTCTTAAAGATGAAACTAAATTACACAACAGTTCATAGTGCTGCAAGTAAATCTGAATCCGTAAGCATATGAAAAACCTACTCTTCATAACGTGGGATGGACCTAAAACCAGTTATATGGAAGGGCTGTTTATGCCAATTTTGAACCAAGTGCAAACCCAATCAAAATATGGTATACATATAGTCCAATTTACTTGGGCAGCACCTGAAAAAATTGCAATTACACAAAACGCAGCTAATGAATTGCAACTAATTTATACTCATAGGGAAGTTATTAGAAAACCCATAGCCGTTTTAGGCAACATAATCACGATTTTTAAGGGCATTCGATTTTTAAAAAAATACATCAAAAACAATAACATAACTATTGTAATGCCACGAAGCACGATGCCAGCCATTATGGTAAATCGAATAGCAAAACAAAATTTAAAAATAGTTTTTGATGCCGATGGATTACCTATTGAAGAGCGTGTTGATTTTTCGGGATTGTCTAGAAAAAGCAAACACTATTTGTTTTTTAAGAAAGAGGAAAATAAAATGCTAGAGCTTGCTGATGGAGTTTTGACACGTTCGCACGAAGCTATAAAAATTCATTCACAAACAATTGGGAATACTGATTTAGAAAAATTTTCGGTGGTTCTGAACGGCAGAAATACTGATTTTTTTAAGCCCAATACGTCCGAAAGAGAAAAAATGAGAAAGGAATTGTCTATTTCAGAGCAAGCCAAAGTTTTAGTGTATTGTGGTTCACTTGGTCCTCAATATGGTTGGGATGAAATGCTGGCAATTTTTAGCAAGTATCAAGGGGAAAATCCGAAAGCACTATTTTTGATTTTAACTTTTAACTTAGCCTTCGCCAAGGAAAGAATTCCAAACGAATTGAAAGAATCCATTATTGTAAAAACAGTTCCTTTTGCTGAAGTCCCAAATTATCTTTCGGCTGCCGATGTGGCGTTTGCCATAAGAGAACCCAAATTTAGTATGCAGGGAGTTGCTCCAATCAAACTTGGTGAATACCTATTGATGGGAATTCCAACCATCGCATCTTTAGGAATTGGCGATACAGAGCAAATTCTTAACAGTATTCCGAATTGTTTTTTATACCATCATCAAAATCCGAATCGTGTAGCAGAAGCAGTTGCATTTATTGAAGGTTTAAGAGAAACCAATTTTGAAGAAATACGAAAGTTTGCCATTCCTTTTTGTTCCATAGAAAAAAGCGCGACTAGTTATTGCAACGCTTTAAATAAATTATAA
>CALPPA020000269.1 GCA_943325355.2 Klebsiella pneumoniae
AATTCTTCTCCAGGAGAACCATTTGGGGCAACCTCATAAAAATGAATTTTGATGATGGCGTTTTCGATTCTGCTATCTGTATAAATGGTAACTTGTTTTAGGTATTTTGTCTTATTGTATGACGTTTTATAAGGAAAATATTTAGTGTCAATTTTTGGTCCGTTATCGAATGCCTGATAAATTTCGTTGTTTGTTTTTCCTATTTCGATGCTTTTGGTTCCAATGCTTTTTGAAATTACAACTTCATCTAAAGAATAAGAAATCGGTTTTAAAAAAACTTCCGAAGCGTCTGAAGCCTTGATAATTTTCTTCTCAAATCCTAAAGTTGAAAAAATTAATTTCTTCCCTTTTTCGATTGAATTGATGAAAAATGTTCCGTTTTCCTCCGAAGTCGAGCCGATATTTTCGTTCTGAACCCAAATATTTACATAAGGAATGGGTTTCTCGGTAAGGCTGTCTTTTACAACTCCTTTTATTTGAGCGGAAAGAGAACAGCTAATGAAATTCAGCAATGAAAAAAGTCTTTGTTCTATCATCTTTGTTCTATCATCTTTGTTCTATTTTCTTTGTTCTATTCTCTTTGTTCTATTCTCTTTGTTCTATTCTCTTCTTAATAATTCCACAATTTTTCTATCATTACTTAATCTTGGAATTTTATTTTGTCCACCCAGTTTTCCAATGGATTTCATATAGTCCTGAAAGCCATTTTTAGCCACTTTTGTAACAACTACTTTTCGCAAAACATTGCCCACAATCAAATCATCATAGTAGATGTTTTGCTTTCGCATTGCATTGTCTAAAGCTTCCGCAAAAGTTTCCAAATTTTGTGGTTCTCCCGAAGCATCGGGATCAAATTCAATAAACCATTCGTGATACGGCAAACCTTCTTTTGGGGTAATTTGAGGCGCAACAGTAAATTCGTTGATGCGAATGTTTGTGCCAATAATAGCTTCCTGTAAAGCGCTTTCAACTTCTTTTCCGATGACGTGTTCTCCAAAAGCCGAGATATAATGTTTGATTCTTCCCGATACAATAACTCGGTAGGGTTTCAAACTTGTAAACTGAATGGTGTCGCCAATATTGTAGCCCCAGAGTCCTGCATTAGTAGAAATTATCAAAACATAATTCACATTCAATTCGACTTCGCCGATGGTAAATCGTCTTGGATTATCAGTATAAAACTCATCGCTTTTGATAAATTCATAGAAAATTCCAGAATTCAACAACAGTAGCATTCCTTTTTCTTTTTGCGAATCTTGGTAAGCAAAAAAGCCTTCGGAGGCTGGGAATAATTCGATGCTGTCTACTTTTCGACCAATCAAATTTTCGAATTTAGCACGATACGGTTCATAATTTACGCCGCCATAAATAAACAATTTGAAATTTTTGAACAAGTCACCGACTGGTTGTTGCGCTTTTTGCTGCAGTTTTTCAAAATACATTTGCACCCAAGACGGAATTCCTGAAATCACTGTCATATTCTGGTCAAAAGTTTCTTCGACAATGGCGTTTACCTTGGTTTCCCAATCCTCAATACAATTGGTTTCCCAAGAAGGTAATCGGTTTTTTTGGAGATATTTTGGAACAAAATGCGCCACGATTCCAGATAATCTTCCTAGTTTCACACCATTTTTTTCTTCTAAAATTGGACTTCCTTGCAAGAAAATCATTTTGCCATCAACAAAATCAGCATTTCCTGTTTCGTGAATGTAATGCAGAATAGCGTTTCGTGCCGCTTCGATATGAAAAGGCATTGATTCCTTAGTGAGCGGAATATATTTGGCTCCTGAAGTCGTTCCTGAAGTTTTGGCAAAATAAAGCGGCTTCCCTTTCCAAAGAATATTTTCTTCGCCTTTTACCACTTTATCCAGATAGGATTTCAAGCCTTCATAATCCCGAACAGGAACATTTTTGGCAAAATCTTCGAAGGTTTTTATTTGATTAAAATGATGGTCAATGCCAAACTGGGTGTTTTTAGCCTCACGTATTAAATTTTCGAAAACTTTCTGCTGCGTTTCAATTGGATTGTTTACCCAAATTTGAGTTTTCTCGTAGATTTTTTTGGCGAAAATTTTAGCAAAAAAAGGTTTTAAAGACATCGATTAGTGTATTATTTTTTTTTCGCTTTTGATGCGCTGGCTTGGGATTTTTTTTCTTCTTTGGCTACTTCTTTCCTGAGTTCCAATTCTTCTTTAGAAGGAGATAAATCAAGTTGTGACGGTGATTCATCGACGGTAGAAAGTATGGAATCTTTATTGAATTTCGCGTATTCTAGTTCTCCCGTCAATACTTTTTGAATTGATTTTATGTAGGCCTCATTTTTTTTTAACGCCAAGGTTAGGGAATCCGATTTTAAAGCCAGTTCTGTTGCGTCTCTTTTTAATTTAGAAGAAGAATATCCAGGAATAAACTCGCGCAAAGGAGTAAAAGCAATGATAAAAGTAGTAAACGTAATTAATAAAATAGCGCCAGAAGTTACTGCCACAAATACATTCATCAGATTTAATTTGAAGGAAAAAAGTTCTTCAAAAGTTTCCTCATTCAAAATAACCAAACGGTTTTTTGTGAATAATTTATTGTGAAGTTTTCTTCGTTTAAGTCTATTTTCAGACATATTTTGCTTTTATGATACAAATATAATAATTAATGACTTGAATTCAATCGCCTATTTTCTTAAGGAAATTTATTATTCTGAATTATTTTATCTGGTTTTAAATGCTAATAAATCTAAATAATGTCTTAAAATAATTTTAGGTTAAGTAATTCTATATACCTTTGCCTTGAGATTTATTACAAATTTGCTTAGGCAACAAATTATTTTATTATGGGAAGAATAGGTTTACCTGAAATACTTATCATATTAGCAGTTGTTTTATTACTTTTTGGAGGGAAAAAAATTCCAGAATTAATGAAAGGATTGGGTAGCGGAATTAAAGAATTCAAAAACGCTGCAAAAGACGATAAACAACCTGCGGATAAAAAAGCAGACGACTCGAGCCAAAATGGGCGAACAGGCGAAGCAAACTAAAGAATAAATTTTCTTTAAATTCAAATTTCAAAAATTCCAAACTCCAAACATTTCACCTGTTTTGGGTTTGGAATTTTATTTTAGATAATCATCGTCAACTGAATTCTCTTCCTTTCCTCATCAACCTCGGTCACTTTTACGGTTATATGTTGGTGTAATTTTACAACTTCGTTGACATCACTCACAAAACCAGCTTTGAGTTGGGAAATATGCACCAAGCCACTTTCCTTCAAACCAATATCAACAAAGCAACCAAAATTAGTAATGTTGTTGACAATTCCGGGCAAAATCATTCCGGTTCTAAGGTCTTTTATGGTTTTTACATTGGGGTCAAATTCGAAAACTTTAGCCGATTTTCTTGGGTCTAATCCTGGTTTTTCGAGTTCTTTAATAATGTCTTTCAAACCTAATATTCCTATTTCTGGAGTAACGTAATTTTCTTGTTTTATTAA
>CALPPA020000270.1 GCA_943325355.2 Klebsiella pneumoniae
ACAATTGTAATAGCATTTTCAAAAGCCTTGCGAGTCATAATATCTTTCGGCTTGATATCTTTTTCCAATAAAATACGAATAGCCTTTCCGGCATCTTCACATTCTTTTAGTTTATCTTGACTTACTGCAGGATTTGAAGAGCTGTAGGGTAAACTCATTCCTAATGCTTCAATGGCTGACGCCATAGTATTAGCAGTATACATTCCGCCACAAGCCCCTGGACCTGGACAAGAATTTTTGATTACCCCTTTGAAATCTTCATCAGAAATAGTTTTGTTGAATTTTTTTCCCAAGGCCTCAAAAGCAGATACTATATTAAGGTGTTCTCCTTTCCATCTCCCTGAATTTATTGTTCCGCCATAAACCATAAGTGCTGGACGATTGACTCTTCCCATTGCTATCAAAGCTCCAGGCATATTTTTGTCACAACCTGGTATAGCAATCATAGCATCATACCACTGTGCTCCCATTACAGTTTCGATAGAATCGGCGATGACATCACGAGAAACTAATGAAAAGCGCATTCCTTCTGTACCGTTAGAAATCCCGTCGCTTACACCAATGGTATTAAAAATTAATCCAACTAAATCGGCATTCCAAACTCCTTTTTTGACATCTTTTGCCAAATCATTCAAGTGCATATTACAAGTATTGCCTTCATAGCCCATACTAACAATGCCCACTTGTGCTTTATTCAAATCTTCTTCAGTTAAACCAATACCGTATAGCATTGCTTGTGCTGCTGGTTGAGTAACGTCTTGTGTTATGGTTTTGCTGTATTTATTTAATTCCATTGTTTGTTTTAAAATTTTATTTGTTTAAAGTTTTACGTTTCAAGGTCCTCACTTGAAACTAAGAAAACGTGAAACTTTTTTATACTATTGTCGATTGTCCTATTTGTACAAAATCTTTTTTGAAATACATATCACCTTTATTAAGTATGTAATTGGCAACAAAATCTCCTACTTCATTGGTTCCAAATTGTGAATCCACCTTCAAATCCACCGTGACGACATTACTAATGATAGCTTTTTCTACTGCTTCTATTACTTTTTTGGATTCTGATATTAGTCCGAAATGTTCTAGCATTAAGGCTACAGAAAGGATTGAAGCTATTGGATTGGCAATGTTTTTGCCTTTCGCTTCGGTATAACAACCGTGAATTGGTTCGAATAATGAATGTTTTTCGCCTAATGATGCCGAAGACATTAATCCTTTGGAACCTGAAATAACACTGGCTTCATCGGATAAAATGTCGCCAAAGAGATTATCGGTTAGTAAAATATCGAACTGTCTTGGATTCAAAATAATTTGCATTGCTGCATTGTCAACATACAAACATTCTAAAGTTACGTCAGGATATTGTTTGGCAATTTCCGAAACTACTTTTCTCCACAAGCGCGAGGTTTCCATAACATTTGCTTTGTCTACCAAAGTTACTTTATTACGTCTGGATTGGGCAGCTTTGAATGCTAAATGAGAAATTTTTGCAATCTCGTCTTTGTTGTATTCACATAAATCTGAAGCATAAGTTCCTTCTTTATTTGCTGTTTTTTCTCCAAAATACATTCCACCGTTCAATTCTCTAAACACTATGAAATCAGTTCCTTTTAATACTTCTTTCTTTATAGGAGAAGAATCCATCAATTTTGGATAGGCTTTTATGGGTCTAATATTGGCAAACAAACCCAATTCTTTTCGGAGTTTTAACAAACCTTGTTCAGGACGAACTTTTGCATAAGGATTATTGTCGTATTTTGGATCACCAATGGCTCCAAACAAAATTGAATCCGTATTCCTGCACAAGTTCAAGGTTTGTTCCGGTAGTGGTCTGCCTGTTTTTTCAATCGCAATAGCTCCAATGTAAGCATCTTCAAAAACAAATTCGTGATTATAAACCACGCCAATAGCATACAAAGCTTTTTTTGCTTGTAAGGTTACCTCTGGACCTATGCCATCTCCTGAAAGTACTGCTATTTTTAAATTCATTGTGCTACACTACTATTATTTGATTGGACTAATTTCTTATCAACTCACTTTCTATTTTGCAAGCTTCGATAATTTGGTGAATATCGGTATCTAAAACTTCTTTCTTAATGTCAGCAAATTTCAAAAATTCAACATATACAATATCTAATTGTATTTTAGTAAGCTCATATCCTACTTTTTTTGCTCTATAGGCTAATGCAGCTCTACCACTTCTGGCTGTTAGAATGTTGGAAGATTCATTGACTCCAACTTCTAGCGGATCCATTATTTCATACGTTTCTCGGTTTTTAATCACGCCATCTTGGTGTATTCCGGAACTGTGGGAAAATGCGTTTGCACCTACAATAGCTTTGTTTGGTTGCACAATCATTCCCATACTTTCAGAAACCAATCGGCTCATTTCATTCAGTTGTCGAGAGTTAATATTGGTGTCTAAATTTAAATAAGGATGTTGTCTAAGAACCATTACGACTTCTTCAAGTGCCGTGTTTCCTGCTCTTTCGCCAATTCCATTGATGGTGCATTCTATTTGTCGTGCTCCATTAATTACTCCTGCAATCGATTTGGCAGTTGCCATTCCTAAATCATTGTGGCAGTGGCAAGACAGAATTACGTTTTCTATTCCTTTGACGTTCTCCTTGAGGTATTTTATTTTGGCACCATATTCTTCTGGCAAACAATATCCCGTTGTATCGGGAATATTTAAAACCGTAGCACCTGATTTTATTACTTCTTCACAAACTTTGGCCAAAAAATCATTGTCAGTTCTACCAGCATCTTCAGCATAAAATTCAACATCTTCAACATAGGATTTAGCGTAAGAAACGGCATATTTTGCTCTAGCAATAATGTCTTCTCTGGTGGTATTTAATTTGTGTATAATGTGTGAATTTGAAGTTCCAATTCCAGTATGAATTCGTGGTTTTTTGGCGTGTTTCAAAGCTGCTGCAGCTACATCAATATCATTTTTAACAGCTCTTGTAAGTCCGCAAACTGTAGCGTTTTTTATAATCTTACTTATTTCTGAAACGGATAAAAAATCACCGGGACTTGAAACTGGAAAACCAGCTTCAATAATATCAACTCCCATTTCGTCTAGTCTAGTTGCAATAACGAGTTTTTGCTTGGTATCTAATTTGCATCCTGGAACCTGTTCACCGTCTCTTAAAGTAGTATCAAAAATTTGGACTTTCTCTGTATTCATTTTAAAATATTTAATGTAATTTCACATCTTTGAACAAAAATAGATTTCAAAACTTAACTATAAAATTCTTTTTTATTAATTATACTGTTTATAAAGGAAGTATTAGCCTTATAAATATCTAAAAAACAAATAGTTACATTACTATATTTTACAATGGCTAACCATCAAAAAGATTCCTTATTTGTATTAATAAAATCACTCACAAAGTCAGAAAAAAGGCAATTCAAGATTTTTGCCAGTAGGCTCGAAACTAGTTC
>CALPPA020000271.1 GCA_943325355.2 Klebsiella pneumoniae
AGAAATAATACCCGCAGGTTTAGTAGATGGAATAAATTATAAAGCTGGCGATCCAACTAAAGCTACACTTGTCTTAGATGCCCCTGGCAAAGATTTTATCTATGTGGCTGGAAGTTTCAATAACTGGCAACCAGGTACAACTTTTGCTATGAAAAAAGACGCAACTGCTGGCTCAACTAAATTCTGGTTGGAACTCACAGGTTTGGTTTCTGGTACAAATTATACCTATCAATATTGGGTTGTTGATCAAACACCTATTGCAGGTTCTCCAGTTTTAGTAAAAACAGCCGATCCTTATTCTACTTTAGTTTTAAGTAAGGAGGATGATCCGTGGATCCCAGCAGGAAACTATCCGAATCTTCCGGCCTATCCTGTAGGTCAAGACAGAGAAGTAACTGTTTTGCAAACTGGCCAAACTCCCTATGCTTGGAGTACCGCTACAACTAATTTTGTTAAACCAGAAAAAGACAAACTAGTAGTTTATGAAGCCTTGGTTCGGGATTTTGATGCCAATAGAAGTTACCAAAATCTGATTGACAGAATTGATTATTTCAAAAATCTGAAAGTAAATGCTATCGAGCTAATGCCTGTTATGGAATTTGAAGGTAACGAAAGTTGGGGTTACAATACCTCTTTTCATATGGCATTGGACAAAGCGTACGGAACGAGTTCAAAATTTAAAGAGTTTATCGATTTATGCCATCAAAACGGAATTGCTGTAATTCTTGATGTGGTGCTGAATCACGCTTTTGGAAGAAATCCAATGGACAGAATGTGGATGAACGACCCTGACGGAGACGGTTGGGGCGGTCCAGCAGCTGATAATCCATATTTTAATACAGTTCCTAGACATAGTTACAATGTGGGAAATGATTTTAATCATCAGTCTGCATACACTAAAAATTACACAAAAAGAGTCGTGAAACAATGGATTGAAGAATATAAAATCGATGGTTTCCGTTGGGATTTAACCAAAGGATTTACTCAAAATTGTGCCAGCGGCGATGCTTGTACCAATTCCTACCAACAAGACCGAGTAGATGTGCTTAGAGAATATGCTGATTATTCTTGGAGTTTGGATCCTAGCCATATTATTATTTTCGAACATTTAGGAAACGACAATGAAGAACAACAATGGGCAAATTATAGAATAGGCGAAACGCCAAGTAAAGGGATACTGATGTGGGGTAAAATGACCGAAGCATATAACGAATTGTCTATGGGCTATAATAATAGCAAAAATAACTTTGAAAGAATGGGTTATGATGCGCATGGTTTTACTGGAAAAAGAGTAATAGGGTATGCCGAAAGTCATGATGAAGAAGTATTAATGTACAAAAACTTGACTTTTGGACAAAGTGCAAACCCAGCCCATAATGTTAAAAATTTAAATACCGCTTTATCAAGAATGTCGGCAATAGGGGCTGTTTCACTCCTTGTTCCTGGTCCAAAAATGATTTGGCAATTTGGAGATTTAGGTTGGAATAACTCGATTTGGACCTGTAATAATGGCGTAGTAAACTCTGATTATGATGGGGGAGTTCCTCCGGGAGATTGTAAATTAGATAAAAAACCACAACCTCAGTGGGTAAACAACTGGTTGGGCGATGTGAATAGAAATAAAATCTATTTTGATTGGGCCAAAATGATTACTTTAAAAACAACGGAGCCTATTTTTAATGCTAATATTACCGCAAATAGCGGATTTGATATTCAATCCGGAAATACTTTTACCCCAAGATTGTTCATTTGGGATGATACAATGCTTTCAACTCAACTAAAAAACGTGGTGGTATTAACCAATTTTGATGTTAATACGCAAAACGTTATTCCAAATTTTCCCTATACAGGAACATGGTACAACTTGATGGATAATACTTCTTTTGAAGTGACAAGTACAACGGCGACAATTTCTATTGAAGCTGGTGGATTTAGAATTTATGGCAATAAACCATCAACATTAGGGACGGATACCTTTGAAGTAAACGGGGAGATTTATTTATATCCAAATCCAGCTACAAATTATTTTACACTAAATGGAGCTGTTTCAAAAGTGGAAATTTATTCCATCACCGGACAATTAGTAAAAAGTTTCAATGTAAATCAATCTCAAGAAAATCAATTTCCAATTAGTGACTTGAACCAAGGAATGTATATTGTAAAAACACTAAATGAAAACCACAAAGTAAAAGAGATGAAGTTGTTGAAGCAATAAAATATCCATAAGAAATAACAGCTGCCCCTCGAAAGGCAGCTTTTTTTATAGTTGTTTTTTTAACCTCAATGTGTAGTCTTAAAAATTGGAGGGAATAGAGTAGTTCAATTAACCATATTATTAAAATGTTATTAACACGAAAACGTGATAGTAGATTTTTTTTTTGAAGCATTCGTTATTTATGTGCCTATTTTTTATACTTTTATAGGATATTAATCTAAAAATAGTATCAATTATGAAAACAAAATTATTTTATTTATTTATTACTGTGTTTTTACTTAACATCAGTGGTTTTGCACAACCTTATCCAATTATTACATTAATTGGTTCTGGAAATGGTGGATGGACTGACACCGCAGAAACTCCGTTATTAACATCAGATGGCATTACGTACACTCTTGTAGATAGAGTACTTACTGCTGGTGAGGTAAAATTTCGTGAAGGTAAGTGTTGGGGAACTGCTGGTTGTGCCGCAGTAGTGCCAGCAGTAACAAATCCTTTTGGATGGGGACCTATTAAAGCTGTTCCTCCAGCAGTACAAAGCTCAGGATGGCCTTCAGGAGCAAGTCCTACGCCACAAGATGGTTGGCCAAATATACTGTGTGAAGCTGGTGTATGGACTATCACATTTAACAGAATTGCAGGATCTTGGTCTTTTGTGCCAGGAACCCCACTTCCTGTTATTAAACTTGTTGGTACTGGTGTAGTAGCAGCAGGGGGCGCAGTATTGACAACTGCAAACGGAACATTATTTACTGCCAAAAAAGTTCCTCTTAAACCTGGAACTTGTAAATTTGATATTGATGGAACTTCCTATGGCCCAGCTACTGCGCCTGGTTTTCCAACTGGTACTGCTGATAACCTAACAGGAAGTATTACAGTAGCAACTACAGGAATTGACTATGACGTGACTTTTGATTATACTACAGCTGCTTATACTTTTGCAGTGGCTACATTTCCTAAAATAGCAATTGTTGGAGCAGGAGCAGGAGGATGGCCAAATAACGCAGGAGAAATTCCTGGACCAATTGACATTAACCCAATGACTACAACGGATGGAGTTATTTATACCATAAGTAATTTTCCATTAACAACTGGTGAAATAAAATTCCGTCAAGATAACTCATGGGATACTAACTGGGGAGGTTCAACTTGGCCTTCTGGAACACCTTCTGGCAGCAATATACCAGCAGTTGCGGGTAATTATAATGCTACTTTTAACAAAACAACTGGG
>CALPPA020000272.1 GCA_943325355.2 Klebsiella pneumoniae
CGTAAATGTTAATTATGATACCCAATCTACATTCGCTTTTCAAAACTTAATCAAGTTAGAATATACTCCGACCGAAGATGATATTATACAAAAAATTGAAGTTGGTAATGTGAATATGCCTTTGAACAGTTCCTTGATTAAAGGCGCACAAAATCTATTTGGAGTAAAAACTAAATTGCAATTTGGTAAAACCTCTATTACTGGAGTTTTTTCGGAACAAAAATCACAAACCAAAAGTATTGTTGCAGAAGGGGGAGGAACTATCCAAGATTTCGATATGTTTGCCTTAGATTATGATAGTGACAGACACTTTTTCCTTTCGCAATATTTCAGAGGTAAATATGATTCTGCCTTAAAAAATTATCCGTTTATTGATAGTAGGGTTCAAATTTCAAGATTGGAAATTTGGGTTACCAACAGACAAAATAGAGTTACGACAACTAATAATAATCTTAGAAATATCATTGCCCTTCAGGATTTAGGTGAAGCTCAATTAACAGGTTTACAAGATAGTGAAGTAGTGGTTTTAAATCCTTCGACTGGGATGTTTAATAATCCTATTGATTCTCCTTCTGATAATGCAAATAATGATTATGACCCGGCGCAAATTGCAGCGGGAACTGGTTTATTGAACAATAATATACGTGAAATAGCTACATCGGGATCAGGATTTAATGCACCCGTAAGCGAAGGAGGAGATTATTCGAAGTTGGAAAATGCTAGAAAATTAAATGCAAACGAATATACCTTCAACCCTCAATTGGGGTACATTTCGTTGCAACAAAGATTAGCTAATGATGAAGTTTTAGCTGTTGCATTCCAATATACCATTGGTGATCAAGTGTATCAAGTGGGAGAGTTTGGTAATGACGGAGTAGATGCAAATGTAGTAACCGGAGATAATCCATCGAATCAGGCAGTTATTTCGCAAAGTTTAATCTTAAAAATGCTGAAAAGTAATTTGACTAATGTCAAACATCCTATTTGGAATTTGATGATGAAAAACATTTACCAAATTCCCGGAGCTTATCAGTTGAAACAAGAAAATTTTAGATTTAATATCCTTTACACAGATCCGTCTCCTATAAATTATATTACAGAAGTTGCAGGAAGTACATTCCCTCCAAATCCTACTCCAGAAAATAAAGTAGCTGAAACGCCTTTGTTGAAAGTATTTAATTTAGATAAATTAAATTTTAATAATGATCCTCAAACTGGCGGTGATGGTTTCTTCGATTTTATGCAAGGATTAACAGTCGATACACAAAACGGTAGAATAATATTTACAACAAAAGAGCCGTTTGGTGAATTGTTGTTTTCAAAACTATCAAATGGAGGGGAAGATTATAAAGATTCAAATACGTATAATCCAAATCAAAAGAAATACGTGTTCCGAAGTATGTATTCAAATACTCAAGCTGGAGCATTACAAGACGCTGACAAGAATAAATTCCTTTTAAGAGGTAAATATAAATCTTCAGGAGGAGACGGAATTCCGATTGGGGCATTCAATGTTCCTAGAGGTTCAGTAGTTGTTACAGCCGGCGGACGAGTATTAGTAGAAGGAATTGATTACAGTGTGAATTACCAATTGGGAAGAGTACAAATTCTTGATCCTTCACTTCAAGCTTCAAACACTCCAATTAATGTTTCATTAGAAAACAATTCTGTTTTTGGGCAACAAACCAGACGTTTTTTTGGGGTTTATGTGGAGCATGCTATTTCTGATAAATTTTTGGTTGGGGCTACTTTCTTAAAATTGAATGAAAGACCATTTACACAAAAATCAAGTTTTGGACAGGAATCTGTAAACAATAATATTTTTGGGTTGAACACTAATTATTCGTCTGAAGTTCCATTCTTAACTCGATTGGTAAATAAATTACCAAATATGGATACAGATGTTCCTTCTAATGTATCAGTAAGAGGCGAGATTGCCTTTTTGAAACCACAAACTCCTCAAAATGATAGTTTTCAAGGGGAAGCAACCATATATGTCGATGATTTTGAAGGATCTCAGTCCACTATTGATATGCGTTCTGTTTTTGCTTGGAGTCTTTCAACAACACCAATAAATGACAATGAGAGTCAATATAATTTTAATGGAGCAGCAAACGATTTGAGTTATGGTTTTAAAAGGTCTAAAATGTCTTGGTACACCATTGACCCTTTATTTTATACTCAAAAACCATCTGGAATTTCAAACGACGATTTATCATTAAATACAACAAGAAGAATTTTTAGTGAGGAATTGTATCCCCTAACTGATATCGTCGCTGGACAAACACAGGTAATAAACAGTTTAGATTTAACATATTATCCAAAAGAAAGAGGACCATATAATAATAGTTTAAGCTCGGCTACAAACCCTAAGGATAATTATGGGGGAATTATGAGGTCTTTAAATTCAACAAATTTCGAACAAGGAAATGTCGAATATATTCAGTTTTGGGTATTGGATCCTTATGTTGGAGCTGGAAATATTCCCAATACTAATAGTGGTAAAATTTATTTTAATTTAGGAGAAATTTCAGAGGACGTGCTAAAGGATGGAAGAAAACAATTTGAAAACGGTCTTGGTCCAAATCAAGTATTGGTTAACCCACAGCCTATTTGGGGAAATGTACCAGCGTCGCAATCCCTAATTTATGCGTATGATACTGATACCGCTAATAGAAACAATCAAGATATTGGATTAGATGGTTTAACAAATGCTAATGAAGGAGCAATCTACACTAATTTTGCCTCCCAACCCGATCCTGCAGCAGATGATTATAAATATTTTTTGAATACTTCTGGAGATATTTTAGAGCGATACAGAGACTTTAATGGTGTTGACGGAAACTCTGCAGTTGATATTAATAACAACAATAGAGCTTCAACTACTGAGCCTGATGTTGAAGATATTAACAGAGATAATACTATGAATACCATCAATGCGTATTATGAGTACAGCGTTGATATTAAACCCAATATGAACGTTGGAGAAAATTATATTACTGATATTAGAAACACGGTGGTGACTTTAGACAATGGCACAACGACTGATGCAAGATGGCTTCAAATTAAAATCCCAGTGTATCAACCTGAAAATACCATTGGAAACATATCAGATTTTAGATCCATTCGATTTATGAGAATGTTTATGACCGGATTTAGCGATCAAGTTACGCTTCGTTTTGGCGCACTTGATTTAGTTCGAGGAGATTGGAGAAGATATACAAATACACTCGATCCAAATGATACAAACATATTAGATGACGGTACAAATTTAGATGTATTGGCAGTAAATCTTCAGGAAAACAACGATAGATGTCCTGTTAATTATGTAGTTCCTCCAGGAGTGCAACAAGAACAATTGTTTAATAACAATACCATTATTAATCAAAATGAGCAATCACTTTCATTAAGGATTTCAGGAGATGGATTAGAGCCAGAAGATTCACG
>CALPPA020000273.1 GCA_943325355.2 Klebsiella pneumoniae
AGGAAGTCAAACCTTAGCTGACTTTTCTCCTTTGACCTCCCAATCGCCTGTTAATCGTTTTTATATTTACGATAATACGCTTGGAACAAGTGGATTGTATGACAATATTGCCCCTTCTGCTACATTTACAACGGGTACAGGTTATTTAATCCGTATGCCTAACGAAGATCCTGCCATTCCAGGAACATCATCTGATTATTATTTAGGAACATCTTCTATTACTTTTAATGGTGAATTTGTGGGTGTGCCTAACAATGGAACTATAACTTTAGGCAGTACTATTCCACTTACTTCAGATAAATTTTATGCAATAGGAAATCCTTATCCGTCTAATATTAGTGCTGATTTGTTTCTTAATGGGAATTCCACAGGCGGAACTTTGTATTTCTGGAGAAAAACTAATGCAGCTTCTGGAAGTGCTTATGCTGCATACACTCTTTTGGGAGGTGCGGGAACTGTGGCAGGTAATGATGGTCTTGGAGTATTACCCAATGGGATAATAGCTCCTTGTCAAGGTTTTATCGTAAAAACAGATGTTGCGGCTACAACTTTAACTTTTACTAACGCTATGCGACTACAAAATGCAACGTATGGTACATTCTTCAAAACGAAGCAAGAAGCCGCTAAAGACCGTCTTTGGTTGAATCTTACCAATGCAACTGGTGCTTTTAGTCAAGCTCTCGTTGGTTATACTGACGGTGCAACAGTGGGTGTAGATAATGGAATCGATGGTAAATATTTTAATGACAGCCCAATTGCCTTGACTTCAAACATCAACGACGAAGAATATACTATTCAAGGTCGCCCTGCCTTCGACACTGCAGATGTTGTGCCGTTAAACTTCAAAACAGATGTAGCAGGCGAATACACTATCGCTTTAGATCATTTTGATGGTGTTTTTGCAACAGGACAAGCCGTTTATTTAGTAGATAGCAAAACTGGTTCTGAAACCGATTTGAAAGCTGGAGGGTACAACTTTACTGCAGCGGTAGGTGCGGATAATGCAAGATTTTCATTGAAATACCAAAAAACATTGAAGGTAATCGATTCGGAATTCAGCGATAACAGCATTACTGTATATGGTAACAATGGTTCTTTATTTGTAAAATCAGCTGTAAGTGCTATCCAAAACATCAAAGTATTTGATATACAAGGTCGATTAATTGCCGAGCAAAAAAATGTAAAATCAAATACAGCGACTATCTCTAATTTGGGATTGAATCAAGCTTTGATTGTTCAGGTAAGCACAGAGGATAACAAAGTAGTCAGTAAAAAAGTAGTTAACTAATCCTAATTCTTTCGAAAACATTAATTTTAAAAATAGTAAAAATGAAAAATAATTTATTAAAAATTTATATAGCTGTATTTTTCTTGTGTTCAACTTTTGTAATGATTGCACAACCAGGCGCTAACGATGCGGGAGGAACATTAGAGGATACTACGGGCGATACCACACCAGCAGCTCCAATAGACCACTCTATTTGGGTATTAGTGCTCATAGGATTAACTTTTGCAATCTTGAAGTTAAGAGTAAGCTACAAGCAAGAGCTCGGTTCGGAAGAGTAAAAAAAAATACATTTTTATAATGTTTCTATCAACCCCTGTTCCGTTATGGAATAGGGGTTTTTTGAAATTTTTAGTCAATCAAAGCCTTTGTTTTGTTTCTTCATTTTTCCCAAAAACCTATTTTATAAACGTAAAAAGCGAAATACGATTTCTATTATGCTGAACCTCTTTTTTAAACAAAAAATCCAACTAAGATTTTTTTTTCCGGTTTCTTGGTTAAAATTGGAAATTAAAAGTTTTTGACATTCTGGATCGAATAATAGCTGAACAAAAAAATGTGAATTCAAATACAACATTTGTTTGTAATTTGAAAACGAATCAAGATTTGATCGTTCAGGTAAACACGGACGATACTTAAATAGTGAACAAAAAAGTACTAAGCTGGCACCCAATCTTTAATTAAGAAAAATACAAATTTAAACATTTAAACGCTTTTATATCAATCAATTAAATTATTTTTTAAACAAATTAATGGAGTGCTTTTTGAAAAATAAAACTTCAATTTATTTGCTAAATAATCGCATTACCCCTTTTAAAAAGATGGTAAATCCCCCATATAAAAAGGGCAATACTACTAATTTCGTTACGGCAACTTTTAGGTCTGCCAGTTCTTAATTGAACTAAAAAATTAATTTATGAAAAAGAGAACTGTTTCATTCGGAGTATCAATTATAGCATTCTTGGCAACAACGTTCGTTTACGCTCAAGATAATATAATTACTTTGAAAGCTTTGCCTGGAGGAACAGAAGGAACAACTGTCTTTACAGATTCTTCTATCTTAAGCATTAATGCTTTTGGAGGTGTTACTTACAACAACAGTAATTCCTCTGACGATTGGAGCGTTACTGCATCGACAGTTACGCAATCAGGTGCTTTAAATAAAACTTTTGGTGTAACTATCGGAGGTATGTCAACTGTAAACACAACAGAAGGAAAAAATTATGGCCAAAAATTAACAGATGGAGGCATAGATAGGGCCGCGGATGGTGCCTTAGGAATTCGTTCTGGATTAGGTGGAGGAATAGAAATTAATGAAGGACTTAATTTTGGCTTAGATTTAACCAATTTGAGTTCCACAGCCTCCATCCAAATCACTAAGATATATGTGACAATGGCTGCTAGTGTAAACGAAAGTGGCGTGGTGGTTAGCAGAATAAATCCGTCTCAACGAATCGTTTTTGGTAATAGTGGCACTTCAGGTGTAAGTTTTCCAGTGAACGATACAGAGATACCTATTGATGTCAACTCATTAAGTTTATTTTGTTCTGGTGGGTCAAAAAACACAGATTTAGTAGCGGTCTTCAACAATTCACCAACGGCTAACAATTTTAGAATAACTCGAATTGAGTTAAAAGTTGTTTCTAATTCTTTTAATCTTCCTACCATTACTAGTACGGCGCATCCTCGATTACTGTTGAAAGCAGGTGATGAAACCTTGATTAATTCTTTGATTAATTCTTCGCCTGAACATAAAAAATCACACGATTATATCATTGAAACGGCCAATTCTTTTCTGACTGCAGCAACCATTGTAAAACCCGCAAATGCTACTCGAGTTCTAGAAGAGGCACGAAAAGCCATAGAGGAAATTTTCTTTTTGTCCTACGCCTATAGAATGACCAAGGAAACAAGGTATTTGACACAAGCTGAAAAGGTGATTAATGATGTTTGTAATTGGGACAATTGGATTACCTATTCTTTAGATACATCCGAGATGACTTTTGCAGTAGCTATTGGCTATGATTGGCTGTATAACGACTTAACAGCAGCAACCAGACAAAAAGCAAGGGAAAAAATATTAAATTTCGGATTTAAAACCCAAAAAACAAAGTCCTTTTGGAATTCAACCTCCAATTGGAATCAAGTATGTATTGGTG
>CALPPA020000274.1 GCA_943325355.2 Klebsiella pneumoniae
ATAAATAGTTGTAGTCCCTTTGGCCAAAACTGCTGCCATAACAATATTTGCAGTTCCTGTCACTGAAGCTTCATCAAGCAACATATCAGCTCCAATCAATCCTTCTGGAGCTTCAACTCCATAAAAATGATCTTCTCTATTATAGCGGAATTTAGCGCCAAGATTGATAAATCCTTCAAAATGGGTATCTAATCTTCTACGTCCTATTTTATCACCACCTGGTTTTGGAATATAACCTCTACCAAAACGTGCCAAAAGTGGGCCAACAATCATAATAGACCCTCGAAGTGAGCCACCTTCTTTCTTGAAAGCTTCAGTTTCTAGGTACTGAACATTAACTTCATCAGCTTGAAAAGTATAAGATCCGGGAGCATTTTTTTGAATTTTAACACCTAGATTTCCCAAAAGAGTAATCAGTTTATTAATATCAATTATATCTGGAATATTATTGATGGTGACTTTTTCAGGAGTCAATAAAATAGCGCATAAAATTTGCAATGCTTCATTTTTTGCTCCTTGTGGTGTGATTTCACCTTTTAGGCTAACGCCTCCTTCTATTTTGAAAATTCCCATTTTTTTTAGGTTATGGGTTATGGGTTATAGGTTATGGGTTGCCTCGTACAAACGCATAACTTGTAACTCATAACTGTTTTACAAAGGTTTTCTATTTTGATTTTTATGAGTAAGATTTGGCTTCCCCGTTTTACTATTCTTGTTGCTTTGAATTTTTGGTTGACCTGCAGGAGTAATTTTATTGGAAACTCGTTTATTTGTTCGTAATAAATCTGTGGTTGTCAAAAGTTCCTCCGTGCTTTGAAGCATATTTATTTTCCCGCCTGACAATTCATATAAATGTTCGAAAATCACATCATCCTTTACGGTGTCTTTATTCCAACTTAAATAGGACTTTTTCATATGATTGGCAATCACTTTTACCAAGGCATTTTTCATTTCGCCATCTTCCCATTTATTAGCAACATCTATCATATACTTAATGTTGTTGCCGTAATATCTGTATTTCGGGAAGTTTTGTGGGTATTGCAAAACATCGGGTTTTAGTTGTAAAACTTCACGAGTTGGCACAGGATATGGCGAATCTACATCCAATTTAAAATCAGACATTATAAAGATTTGATCCCATAATTTATGCTGAAAATCAGGAACATCACGCAAATGAGGATTCAAACTTCCCATAACTTGAATGATATATTTTGCCGCTTTGTTGCGCTCTTCCCTGTCTTCAATAGCAGTTGCTTGATCGATTAATTTTTGCAAATGACGACCATATTCTGGGATAATCAAATGCGTTCTTTCAGCATTATATTCCAAATTAAAAACGACATCGTTCGCAACTTCTTTTATATATTTTGTGTTCATATTTATAAGGAAATAATACCTTTAATGGTAGAAACTTCAATGTATTTGTCAATTATTTCTTGGGCATCTTTCATTGTGACGTCAACGGATAAACTCGTGAATTTGCCTGTTTTAGATTTAGTTGTTTTTATTACCGCTCCCATACAATCAAAAGCTTCTTCAACACGTATAACATTATCATTTTCAGTTGGAACGATAAATTTATACAAATATTCAGCTGGCCACGTATTGCTCATATCCAGCTCTACTTTTAATCGTTCATAAAACTCTCTGGTCTCTTTTTCTTTTTCTGATTCCATTCTAAATTTAAAATAAAAGCAAATATACAGTTTTGAAATTACATTTTAGATTTTAGATTGCAGATTTTAGATTGCAGGGTTTGGAAAATTAAATTTTGAAATTAGAGTTTTATATTTTCAAAAATACGTGAACTTATAAGTCTAAATAATCTTTCGGAATACCAATAACTTTAGGTAAATTTGCGCCATATTTGGAAAACGTGAACAAAGAAATTATTGTCATCATTGGCGGACCAGGAACTGGCAAAAGTACTATCATCGATGGATTGATAGACAAAGGTTTTTGCTGTTATCCCGAAATTTCGAGGCAAGTTACCTTGGAAGCAAAAAAACAAGGCATAGAACAATTGTTCCTAGAAAACCCCTTGCTTTTCAGTGAGTTATTACTAGAAGGAAGGAAAAAACAATTCAAAAGCGCTTTAGAGGAAACACACCAAGTAGTTTTTATCGACCGTGGAATCCCAGATGTATTAGCTTATATGCATTATATTGGCGACAGCTACCCTACTCATTTTGATTTGGCTTGTCGTGAAAATTTATACACAAAAATCTTTATTCTTCCGCCTTGGGAAGAAATATATGTGAGCGATGAAGCCCGTTACGAGAACTTCGAACAAGCGAAACTCATTCACAACCATCTTACAGAAACCTATCAAAATTACGGTTACGAACTTATAGAAGTTCCAAAAGACACGCTTGATAATAGAATTTTATTTATCTTAGACCAAATTTAGTAACCGGTTTAATCTGAAAGATGCAAACAGCATTACAAATTCTTCAAAAATACTGGAAACACGACGAATTTAGGTCTCCGCAAAACCAAATTATTAATTCGGTTTTGGAGGGAAAAGACACTTTTGGGCTGATGCCAACAGGTGGTGGAAAATCAATTTGCTTTCAAGTTCCAGCTATAATGCAAGAAGGAATTTGTCTGGTAATTTCGCCATTAGTTGCCTTAATGAAAGACCAAGTGCAACGGTTGCAAAAACTCGAAATCAAAGCCATTGCATTGACAGGTGGAATTCAGTCTGACGAAATGATTACTCTTTTGGATAATTGTGAATTTGGTAATTATAAATTCCTGTATTTGTCGCCTGAACGTTTGCAATCCGACTGGATTTTAGAACGCATAAAAAATTTACCTATTAATTTAATTGCCATCGATGAAGCACATTGCGTATCGCAATGGGGTCACGATTTTCGTCCCGCATATTTAAAAATAGCCAATTTAAAAACACATTTCCCGAAAGTTCCATTCTTGGCACTTACTGCTTCGGCAACAAATCGAGTTCTTGAAGATGTAATTCTTCAATTAGGATTAGAGAAACCAGCAATTTTTAAGAAATCATTTGCCAGAAAAAATATTGCTTATATGGTTTTTGAAGTCGAAGATAAGTTGTATCGAATGGAGCAAATTTTAAAGAAGAATCCTCAGCCTTCTATTATATATGTCAGAAATAGGAAATCTTGCTCAGAAACAGCCTCACAATTGCAATCCTTGGGATTCAAGACCACTTATTACCACGGTGGATTATCAGTTAAGGAGAAAGAGAAAAATATGAGTCTTTGGATGAACGAAGAAGTTCAGATTATGGTTGCGACCAATGCTTTTGGAATGGGAATCGACAAATCGAATGTAAAAACAGTGATTCATATTCATCTACCAGAAAGTATCGAAAGTTATTATCAGGAAGCAGGAAGAGTGGGAAGAGATGATCAGAAAGCGTTTGCAGTTCTACTTACAAGTCCTTCCGACAAAGCTCAAGC
>CALPPA020000275.1 GCA_943325355.2 Klebsiella pneumoniae
CCTGGAGCCATTGGTGTAGTAATTCTATATTCGAAAACGGGTCCATATATTCCAACGCTAGAACTTAATGTTGCTGCTAAAAAATATTTTTGCAGATGAATAGATTCATTACCATTTTGCAATGCAAAAGGATTAATATCTGGCGTATTTGGCCAGAAATTAGGTCGGTAAAATTCTTTTTGTTCAGATTGTGTCAGCTCTTCAACATATTCGATTAATTCCTTTTTAGAATTTCGCCAAGTAAAGTAAGTATACGATTGTGAAAAACCTTGCTTCGCTAATTCGTTCATGATTTTTGGACGGGTAAAAGCTTCCGCCAAAAACAAGACATCAGGATGTTTTTTCTTGATTTCGCCAATCAACCAACCCCAGAAAAAAAATGGTTTTGTATGTGGATTATCTACTCTATAAATCTTGACATCACATTCTTCTATCCAAAATAAAGCCACATCTAACAATTCCTTCCAAAGATTTTTCCAATCTCCACTCTCAAAATAAATAGGTTGAATGTCTTGGTATTTTTTTGGAGGATTCTCAGCATATTGTACTGTTCCATCTGGACGCCATTTAAACCATTGAGGGAAATCTTTTACATAAGGATGATCAGGTGCAGCTTGTAAAGCGTAGTCCATTGCTACTTCTATACCCAAATCTTTGGCTTTTTTGACCAATGATTTAAAATCATCAATACTTCCCAATTCTGGATGCGTGGATTTATGTCCGCCATATTGCGAACCTATTCCCCAAGGCGAACCTACATCACCCGGTTTTGCATTTGTGGCATTGTTTTTTCCTTTTCGATTTACTTCTCCAATGGGATGAATCGGTGGAAAATACAAAGTATCAAAACCCATTGCCGCAACTCTTGGCAACAATTTTTCACAATCCTTAAAAGTACCGTGTTTTCCTTCTTCGGGGGAAGCAGAACGTGGAAAAAACTCGTACCAAGTACTAAATAACGCTTTTTTTCTGTCTACGTAAACTTTTAAATCTGCTGACTTATTTTCTAGTAAACGAATTGGATATTTTTTGAAAATTTGATGCAATTCGGACGACATAACTTCCTGAATTGCCTTGTCATAATCCGATTCATTCGTGAAATATATAGCCAATTTTTCGAGATATTCTTTCTCTTTAGCTGTTGCAAATTCCATAACAGATTTTACAAATTCTGCTCCTTCTAACAATTCTGATTTTACATACTGATTGTCTTGAATTTTCCGTTCTGTTCCGTGTTGCCAATTCAAGCAATAATCAACCCAACCTTCTATAAAATAAGTATAAAAACCCTGTTTTTCGACTTTGAATTCAGCATACCATTCATCATTGACAGCCGGTTTCATTCTAACTTCCTGCCATTTTTTGTCATTTTCGTGCTTGAATTTAACACAACATTCAATGATGTCGTGTCCATCAGAAAAAACATCGGCAGTAACGTTTACTTTTTGATTTACAATACGTTTAATTGGATTGGTGCCGCAATCTAATTGTGGCAAAACATTTTCAATTACTATTCTGGTCTGATTCTGCATTTTATATTTTTAAAAATTCTACTAAATTTAGAAAAAAAATACTACTTTATTATATAATTATGAGGTATGGTTACCCCCTTTTTAATAACCACTATTCCTTCTTTTACAGCATACAATTCATTTGAAGAGTCCTCTAAATGCTTTCCTCCATTAATATGAACATCATCGCCAATTCTGCAATTTTTATCTACAATTGCATTATTTATAAAGCACCTTTCTCCTATTCCTATTAACTGCTTACCGTTATTAATATCGTTGCTCATATCGTTGATGTTTTGATAGAAATCATTACCCATAACATAGCAATTTTGAATGGTAGTATCATCTCCAATTCTGGAACGATTTCCTATTACGGAACGGACAATTTCTTTAGCATTAATAATGCAACCATCCGAGATTAATGATCGGTCAATGTTTGTCTTTTTAAACTTTGTTGGTGGTAATAATCTTGGTCGAGTGTAAATTTTATTATCGTTATCAAATAAATTAAAATGAGGAATATCATCTGTTAAACCAATATTAGCTTCAAAAAAAGAGTCAATATTACCAATATCAGTCCAATATCCTTCGTATTGGAAACTAAATACTTTTTTACCACCAACAACTGCTTGTGGAATTATTTCTTTACCAAAATCTTTGGTATTTGGGTTTGTCATAATATCGACTAGCAATTTCTTGTTGAAAATATAAATTCCCATCGATGCCAAATAGTGTTTTCCTTCACTTCGCATTTGATCGCTTACATCTGATTTCCAATCGTTCAATAGTTCCTTAGCTGGTTTTTCGATAAAAGATTCGATACAACTTTCGGAATTGGTTTTTAGAATTCCAAATTCGGGAGCGTCTTTATCATTAACTGGCAAAGTAGCAATAGAAATATCAGCTTGATTTTTAATATGCTCTTCAATCATCTCATTCAAATCCATCTGGTACAATTGATCTCCTGAAAGAATCAATGCATAATCAAAATCGTGATTCAAAAAATGAGGCATACATTGTCTAACTGCATCTGCCGTTCCTTGAAACCAAGTAGGATTGTCAGGTGTTTGTTCTGCAGCTAAAATATCTACAAATGCGTGACTAAAAATACTAAAATGGTATGTATTTTTGATGTGTGCATTCAAAGAAGCCGAATTGAATTGTGTCAATACAAAAATTCTATAAATATCAGAATTCATACAATTTGATATTGGAATATCAACCAATCTATATTTTCCACCAATTGGAACAGCCGGTTTTGAACGTGTTTCTGTCAAGGGATATAATCTTGAGCCTTGTCCTCCACCAAGTATAATTGCAATTACATTTTTCTTTTTAGATTTCATTTTTGATAATTGTTAAATTGTACATTTCTATATATTCCAGACTAACACTCTCCCAAGAGTGGTCAGTATTCATTCCTTTTCTTCGAATTTTATTTAAACTTTTTTTGTCTTTATATAAATTTACAGCTCTTTGAATCGAAAAACAAACATCAACAATTGATGCTTGATCGTGACAAATTCCGTTTCCATTATCTCCAATATCGATTACCGTATCTTTTAAACCACCTGTTCTTCGCACAATAGGAATTGTTCCATAATGCATAGCGTACATTTGGTTTAAACCGCAAGGCTCTATTCTTGATGGCATCAATAAAAAATCAGAAGCGGCATAAATTTGATGGGCCAACTCTTCATTATAGCCTATGAAAAAATTATAATTCCCTTTAAAACTAGCTAATAAATGACTTAATTGGTTTTCAATTTCTGTGTTTCCTGAACCTAAAAATAGAACATTAATTTGTTTGAAGTTTTCAGATAAAGCGAGTGCAGCTATATGTGGCAATAAATCGGCACCTTTTTCTTCTAATAATCTTCCTATAAAACTGAAAAGCGGTTTAGTTGGATCTAAATCAAACTGATAGCACA